>JBHNNM010001123.1:0-644 GCA_048563625.1 Gammaproteobacteria bacterium
ATAACAAGCTCTTTTGAAAATATTAGTACAATGTGTGAAGCTGGTATGAAGCCATCCCTGTACATCAAACCAGTAGTCTTGGATTTTGGGGCAATCCCAAAACATATGTAATAAAGTTTCTTCAGCATCTTTGCAGAAGACACAGACAGGTGAATCTACAAGCTGTCGCTGGAATAAGTAGCGGCCAGTGGGTAGCAAATTATATAACAATTTGTACTGGAACCATATGAGACATTTCTCACGTGTAGTCCTGAAAATGTTATCGAAGACTGCCTTAGTATCAATTTCAACAGCAAGGACTTTGCTCCATTTTTCTATGCACTTTGGTGTCTCACTAGTCTTTACAAGGCATGAATAAATATCTTTAACACTAGATTTGTACAAATATCTCCACACAAATGCATCACCAATAACAAAATTCTCTTTTACATCCAAACCCAATCTTCTTTGATAACATTTGACTGCAGTCAGTATCCCTTCATACAACAAAAAATCAGTCCTGACATTGGGAAATTTTGCTTTGAATTCATTGTATGATAGGTATCCATGTGGACAACAAGATGTCCCAGGGAAACAATGCCACAGTCCATCCAATTTCTAATACATACAACCCTTTTTCCTCTGCAGTATTAACATTATAATGT
>JBHNNM010001124.1:0-643 GCA_048563625.1 Gammaproteobacteria bacterium
TTATTTAATCAGTCCGCTTGCTTTCATATCCCTGACTATAATTTTTACCAGTTCCTGAACAATCTCTTCACCTGTTGCCGGATTGACACTTTTGGTTTTGCCCGCCCAGACCATTTCCTGGGTAGCGACAGAAAAGACCCGGGTATCCAGCTGTACAATGGAATCTTTTACCGTATATCCCGGACGGTAAACTACATCGTAAGTGGTTCCGTAGTAACCCGGATAACCATAGCCATAGCCGTAACGTCCATAGCGCATTCCCATGCTGGGTACATAGTCCATTCGAGGAGGGACTTCCCGTTCCTTTTCTATTACACCTTTAAAACTGGTAATAAGCACAGAATCCACCCCGGATTTTTTCACGGCTTCCAGAATTTCTTCCTTGTTCTTAAAGTTTTCATTGGGCGGTGTCGGGGTATATCCGGCCACCTCTTTTTCACCCATGGCCTGCAATTCTTTAACAAAGGCTGATTCAAATGCCCTGCGTCTGATATCATCCTTGAATACTCCGATAACCAGTACTTTCTCCAGTTTCGGCCCCTGATAGGCGTCGTTGCTCCAGTGTTCATACAGGGTAGTACTGGAGGTGCAGGCACTGAGAACAATTAACAGTATGCATGATACTGATATTTTAAGAGCTGCA
>JBHNNM010001125.1:0-643 GCA_048563625.1 Gammaproteobacteria bacterium
TTGAGCATCATCCAAAAATTGTTCGTTAGCTGACAGCTGACCTATGGCGTAATCAACTACATCCAAATATTGTTCGTTAGCTGACAGCTGACCTATGGCGTAATCAACATCATCCAAAAAAAAAATCGTTAGCTGACAGCTGACCTATGGCGTAATCAACTGCGGCAGTGGTTGGAGGAAGGGTGTCGTAAACCAGTGCTTGGAGTTTGATCAGTAGCCAAACCTTTCGGGGGACGCTGACCGCGTTAGTGTCCAGCTGCGCGGAGACAAAGAATGCCCCTTCAGTGACGTAAGCAAATCTGGCCGAGTTTGGAGGAAGGTGCCGAAGAGCGATGCTCGGAGTGTTGATGATGATGAGTTGATGCTTAATGTCCTCGGATGTCAGTTGACATATTAGGGACAAGTTGTGACCAATGCCGAAGCACGGTTCGATAAATCTTTACGTCCACGGAAACCAGAATGCTCGTTAGAACGGACAGCCCAGGACGTCCACCTCGACTCTCACACAGCTCCTGAACTATGTGTGTGGGTAAAGATACACGTGTATTTATAATCTTTGGTGTGGGTGTGCCCTTGAGCGGGGATAGTTCAGTGATAGGTTTGCTGATAGAGCACCGGACCCGTGATCGCCTGAAAGGTCACA
>JBHNNM010001126.1:0-640 GCA_048563625.1 Gammaproteobacteria bacterium
CCCATAGAAACATTAACTGATGGGAAATCAGTCTGGGCTGAAAAAAATTTAGCTCAGGTTTAATCTGACAGACACCTTCAAAACGGGAGGACTGTCAGATCAGGTCGGAACTACTACAATTAAAGCTCTGTGAACACCCCTTCTATTATTTTCTGATTTTTGAAAATACAGGATGGAAAAATTTACAGGAGGCACATGGTTTAATTATCGATTTCATGAGTCCAAATGAATCATTCCAACCAGAGGATAAATTTTAATAACGCCTTTAAATTAGCAATATCCAACCAGGATAACTATTAATATTTAATGAAATTTTTTATAAAAATATTTATTTTCCAACCGCAGATTGCAAATAGCCATAAAAACATTAATAAGCTTATAGATAAGTGGAATGCTCAGCAGATAGTAACCAATGAACTGGCTATACGACTTGCTGAAAAACCGATACCGACTCTTATTGCTGATTTAATCAGTTATCAGTGGATATCGGTTCTGGTGACAACGTATCTTGAAAAGGGCAGGGATTCTGTACAGTGGACTCAGTATCTGCAGGTTATTGATATGCTTCTGCTAAGCATTGATGAAAATGTGCATGAAGAATTTATTGATAAAGAAACTATTTTATATATTTTAAAACAGG
>JBHNNM010001127.1:0-640 GCA_048563625.1 Gammaproteobacteria bacterium
TTTACCCCTGGAACAATTACTGTCCATGGAAGTGACTTCTGTTTCAAAAAAGAAACAGTCTCTTAATGAGGTAGCCGCTGCAATTTATGTTATTACTAATGAAGATATCAGGCGTTCGGGTGTAACCAGTATCCCGGAAGCATTAAGATTGGCCCCGGGAATTCAGGTGTCTCGTATGGATGCCAACAAATGGGCCATTAGTAGCCGGGGATTCAATAGTGAGTTTTCCAATAAATTATTAGTAATGATTGACGGACGCACAGTTTATTCACCTTCATTTTCAGGCGTTTACTGGGATGCCCAGGATACTATGATGGATGATATTGAGCGTATTGAGGTCATACGTGGCCCGGGGGCAACAATCTGGGGTTCTAATGCGGTTAATGGGGTTATTAATGTTATTACTAAATCGGCCAGTCAAACTCAGGATGGTTTGTTTGTTGCCGGGGTTGGAGATGAAGAAAAATCATTTGCCAGCCTTCGTTATGGTACATAATACCAGCGGTCGTTTTTATATTAAATACTGATGTATCCCCACGAATTTATTAGAAAATTCGAGGTTTAAATAAGATCGACTTTCATGGTGAAATATGATCAAATTTGTTTCGACCAAAAAACAAATCAAAAGAACACCATGAAA
>JBHNNM010001128.1:0-639 GCA_048563625.1 Gammaproteobacteria bacterium
CAACCCATAAGGCAAAAACCATGAATACAACGACATCAAAAGAAGTAAAAGTATGGGATATTCTGATTAGAATATTTCACTGGACTCTGGTAATCGCTTTCTTTACCGCCTATCTAACAGAAGATGATTTTCTGGATATCCATATATATGCCGGCTACCTGATAACCGGCTTACTGGTATTTAGAATAATATGGGGACTTATCGGCTCTAAATATGCCCGGTTCAGTAATTTTGTTTATTCCTTTGCAGCCATTAAGGACTATCTCAAATCACTGTTAACCACCCATCCAAAACATTACCTTGGTCATAATCCCCCAGGAGGCCTAATGATTATTTTACTGCTGGTTAGCCTTACTTTTACAGTAAGCAGTGGAATAGTTATGGATCTTGAACCTGAACCCGGTAATACAGTACAACAGCAATATGTGTCTGAACATGATGACGGCGAATATGAAAGTGCGACACATGAAGTAATGGAGGAAGTACATGAATTTTTTGCCAACCTGACTCTGTTACTGGTATTTATACATATTGCAGGCGTGATTGTCAGCAGCAAACTGCATAAGGAAAATCTGGTGCGGGCTATGATAACAGGGAAAAAACCGACAGTGTAAATTAAACTGTGTATCCGCTCTTATT
>JBHNNM010001129.1:0-639 GCA_048563625.1 Gammaproteobacteria bacterium
TTAAAGTTGATTTCATAGCCCACTCGTCCAGTTTCCTTGTCTTTATCATCAGTAAAACCTTCATCAATATAGGCATCTGGAACATGAGGCAGGACTTCACGGGCAAAATAATCCCTGATATCTTCCAGATAAGGGACATTCTCATAATCAGTCAATTCCGTATCAGGCACAAAATCACCATTGGCATTTGTAACCGGTTCACCTTCAGGGTCTTTTTCTCCAAACACATTAATCAAGGTTTTAATCAGGGTTTTGTTTGGCTTGATTTTCAGCACCCTGGCTTCATCCGTTTTGGCAGTGTTTTTGACAAACTCTTCTGCCCACTGGTATTTCTGAACACTGTTTTTGTACGGCTCAAGTTGTTTCAGCCAATATGCTTTAAGTTCGGGTGAGAGTTTCTTCCAGGCTTTCTCATCTTCAAGATGAACAAGTCTGTCCTCATCCAGCACCAGCATCATTCTTAGAGGGCGTAGTACTTTAATCCGGCGATAAGCAAATATTCGATAATCTACCATTCGAGACAGTTCACCATCCTCAGCTGAAGCATAAATCTCCAGAATCTGATGACGATGATCATCGTTAATAATTCTACGCTTGTTCCCTTCATTTTTAATTGGCGACCATAGCTCAGTTGCATTA
>JBHNNM010001130.1:0-639 GCA_048563625.1 Gammaproteobacteria bacterium
GGGCCGGACGAGGGCTGTACTAATGTTTTTGTAGCTAAGGTTGAGAATGGTGTTGTTTCTATTGATTTAGGATAGATTTACAGCGTGTTTGACTAATTTAGTGTGCATCTGGAAATTGCTCAGCTTTTAAGTCCCCCTTTTTCAAAGGGGGATAAAGGGGGTTTTAGTTATTGATTTGCAACCTCCTCAATCCCCCTTCTAAAGAAGGGGGAAGCTAAAACCTTAAAAAACGGATAAATACTCATAGGTATGATCTTTAGGAATTGAAATGAAGCCAATTTGATGATCAAATAGTTGTTATTTAGGCAATTATTCATCAACAAAAAGGCTTCAAATGAGAAGTGCCACATTATCAAAAAAACTAAAAGTCGTATTGAGTGAAAAGAAACTTAATAAACTGTGCAAAAACATTGGTTTTTCCCAACGATTAAGACAGATAGGCCCTTTTCAGCTTGTAGTGAGTATGATTACAGCTATGGGTGATAAAGAGACAAGGCATTTTTCGGAAATTCATCGTTACTTTAGGGGCTGTTGATCTTTTGTGGTTAAAAAATAGGCAGCATGGTATTTGTTAAACAAGTATAATGGTTTTGTGAAAAATCAACATACAAGAACACTTACCATGCCAAGAACCATCTT
>JBHNNM010001131.1:0-639 GCA_048563625.1 Gammaproteobacteria bacterium
TAACAATCACTTATAAAACACATTCAAAGGATGTTAAAATTAGCCAATCAAATCTTCAAGGTTTTATTTTACCATAACTAATTGTATTTTATGGTAATAAATATTACCGGCCAAGCACTACCTATGTATTAACAATAGTTAGTTTCTGTGCAAAATAATACATAATCTTTTCACGCTCAATCATATAACGAGCATGAATTTGACCGTATTTTTTAATTTCATCATTAGCAGGCAAATCTTTAAACTGTTCTTCAGTGAGTACAGTGTATCGAACCCATCCCATTATCCATCTCATACATTCCTTGCTTTTGTTTTGGTCAAATTTTATTGATTCACCTATTTCTTTATAAGAAATACTTTTTTGACAAATCCTGTCAAACAACGGATGGTTTACAACCTTTATAACGGCAAGGAAGGTTATAATAGGGACTGATCTATAGTCGTCTTCAGGAGAGGCTGCATAAAACAATGAAATATTGGTATAGACTTTTTCAAGCTGTCTAAGAGATAACATAAAATAATTAGTGCTTAGCCGGTAATATTTATTACCATAAAATACAATTAGTTATGGTAAAATAAAACCTTGAAGATTTGATTGGCTAATTTTAACATCCTTTGAATGTGTTTTATAAGTGATTG
>JBHNNM010001132.1:0-636 GCA_048563625.1 Gammaproteobacteria bacterium
TTGAGTTAAACCATCCAAATTCTTTCGGTTGCTTCTGTACCAGCTCCAGTAACCGGGTACAAATGGCTTCATTGATACTATAGGGTGCTCTGCCCCGGTTTTCCGGAACCAGGGCTGATTCACCAAATTGTTCAAAGCGTTGTACCCATTGTCTGATGCTTGTCCGGCTGGCACTCAGTAATTGGGAAACCTGTTTTCTGCTGTAACCCTCATTCAGGAGTAAAATGGCTTTAGCCCGTCTTCTGTAGTTACCATCTTTGTTAAATTGTACGACTCTTTTTAACCGTCGGCGTACAGGACGGCTCAGTTCCGTTATAATATTATTCATATTTAAGCTTTGTTTAATCAGGTTTTTTTGGTTAATTTCTTTGATCGATAAACAAAGCTTAAGTTCCATTTATATGGACACCATTTTGGAACAGTTATTTAGCTGATCCCCTTCCAGCATAGTTATGCTAGAATTATTATACGATTCCATATAATTTCAACCGCTTATTTTACGCTAGAGGTGCTTTCCTTGGCTATACAGTTATCCAATCGAGTACAATCCATTAAACCTTCAGCCACACTGGTTATTACTGCCAAAGCAAAAGCACTGCGAGCAGAAGGCAAAGCCATTATTGGACTGGGTGCCGG
>JBHNNM010001133.1:0-636 GCA_048563625.1 Gammaproteobacteria bacterium
AACGCCTTTTTCTTGTATGTTCAGACTGTAAATACCTTTCTGTTGTATGTTCAGACTGCGAATGTCTTTTCTCTCTAGACTATAGATGCCAGGCAATGAAATGATCTCGGCCATCAGTCAATGTAGATTAGGCAGTAAAGTCTTTACGACATTCAGTGTACTCATGTGATGCCTAAATAAAACCCATCATTTGAAACTGAACAGTTCCGCTTGTGCCACTACTGCAACAGCAAAGAATGTGCTTGCAGCAGCGTTTGGAAGCGCCACTTCCTATGGAACTGTGACCGCGCTGTGCCTGTGACCCGTGACCTCGACACTGCTCAGCACTTGTCTCCCTTCGATCGTGCGTTGGCTAGGTAACAACAGAATCATACCTTTATAATTGAAAGAGAAAAGCTTTATTAGTTTACTGTCGCCGTAATCACAAAGAAAGAATGAGAGGTCTCGTTAAACATCGAGACTACCCCCCTCACTCGTACATCGTAAATGAACGATATAACACGAGAAACAAAAGAGCAAGCCAAGAGAAAAAACAGTGAATGGCAAGAACCGGTAACTAGCCCAGCCCCAAACCCTAACCCAGGGAGGCCACGAAATCGCTAGTCTACTGAACTAGAACGAAGAAAACTTTTTCAT
>JBHNNM010001134.1:0-636 GCA_048563625.1 Gammaproteobacteria bacterium
AACTCGAACTCGAACTCGAAAACTTTATTTTCCAAGGATTGTAGTTTAGGTTCATTTAGACCTGTCTAACAACTAGTCCTTGCTAAACTACTGAATAAGTGAAACATGGAGAAACAATTATATGAAGAAAAAAAGAAGAAGAAAAAAATCGATTAATATTTAAACATGATAAACAATAAACAAACAAATAAAATATATCACTACCCTTATTAATAGTAATAAACATACAGGAACAGCAAAATCAGTGAAAATACTTTGAGAGAGCGAGAGGACTCGAACTCGAACTCGAAAACTTTATTTTCCAAGGATTGTAGTTTTAGGCTCACCTATCTAACAACTAGTCCTTGCTAAACTGTCAAATAAGTGAAAACTGGTGAAACAATTATATAAAAATAAAAATGTTTTACAAACTCGATTAATATTTAAACAGGATAAACAATATATAAACAAATAAAATAAAATACTACCACTATTAATAGTAATAAACATACAGGAACAGCAAAAATCATTGAGAATACTTTGAAATGAAATGAATAAATAAGATGTATACATAGCAAAAATGGCGTTGACGTATCTCGCAATTATTTGTAAATCACGAAAACAGAACATGGCTCAGTGATACGGTGGGGGGGGGGG
>JBHNNM010001135.1:0-636 GCA_048563625.1 Gammaproteobacteria bacterium
TGCCAGGTGGTCGTTAAACAGTCAGATTATTGTAGGTTAAACGGTCAGAACATCATTGCCAGGTGGTCGTTAAACAGTCAGATTATTGTAGGTTAAACGGTCAGAACATCATTGCCAGGTGGTCGTTAAACAGTCAGATTATTGTAGGTTAAACGGTCAGAACATCATTGCCAGGTGCCCGACACAGCAGAGCAGCAGGTCATCGTGGTGTGCAGGTGGTCTCTCACGCGCACGTCGCCCGGTAGAAGTCGATGCTTTTGTTGGTTTGTAGGTTACTCATGAGAGATTCGGAAGAGAAGCAATTGCCGCGGGATTTGTTGAAGTTTATAAAATGACAGTCCGGCCGGTCGCGGCACGTTTCCAAACATTCTTCCAGGGTCGTGTTCATGGTGGCGTTTTGCGGCTTGGCTTTGTTGTACATGGAAGGATATAAGAGGAAGATTCGTTGGCGATCCTCTTCGGAGCACTCTGAGGACATATCAACAACTTGAGAGTAGGTGTTGTTCTTCATGCTGCCAGGGGTGAGCTGTGCAATCGTGTCATTTTAACTTCTGAAAAACGGATTTTGCCCAGGAAGAGGCCAATCCTCCACACGCTCGTGAAATTAACTGGCTTATTCGTTCACGTAGCAGTTAT
>JBHNNM010001136.1:0-635 GCA_048563625.1 Gammaproteobacteria bacterium
TGAATTTCTGATGATGCACCAACTCAGTTTTCAGGGTGTGGAAAAAGCTTTCTGATACAGCATTATCCCAGCAATTACCTTTGCGACTCATGGACTGAATAATGCCATGGTCATCTAATAATTTACGATGACTGTCCGAAGCATACTGACTGCCTCTATCGGTATGCCAGACAAGCCCTTTAGATGGCTTTCGTTTCCATACAGCCATCAGTAAGGCATCATTAACCAACTGAGCTTTCATGGTTTTATCCATTGACCAGCCAATAACCATTCTGGAAAACAGGTCGATAACAACCGCCAGATATAACCAGCCCTCATCGGTTGCAATATAGGTGATATCACCTACATAGTAGCGGTCAGGCTCTGTAACATTAAACTGACGGTCTAACAGGTTATCTGCAATCGGCTTATTATGGGAGGAGTCTGTTGTTACCCTGAATTTCTTCCTGGTTTTACAGTAAAGTCCTGCCTTTTTCATAAGGCGGATAATTCGCCGACGACTCACCTGAAATCCCTGTTCTGACAGCTTCCGTTTAAGGCGACGGCTACCATAAGTAGCACGACTTTGCTTAAACAAGCTCTTCAGCCTTTCTGTCAGTGTTTTATTTTCTTCTTCCCGGGCAGTTTTAGGGGCT
>JBHNNM010001137.1:0-635 GCA_048563625.1 Gammaproteobacteria bacterium
TTTAAATCAGCCGTTCATTTATCCTTTACCTCCATTACCTTTATTTTTGTCGAACACAAACTGAATTTCATTCATTCACTTGATACAGCTCGATTCCGCATGTCGAAGACTCTGTACAGAAAGCGTGAAAGCTGAATAACAGACTCTTCGTCGTCTGCAGCCATAACACGGGAAAGAGCATTAAAAGTGTCCTGGGTAGTACTTGTACTTGCTATAATGTTCACCTCTTTTCTAAAGCGCTCATATGCATTGCATCTGAATATCACATGTGATTCGTCCTCAATTTCATTTTTACACACAGGACAAAGTAACTGACCCGGGACAACATCCTTTCTGTAACGCATTCTGTGAACACGTATAGGTGATATCCCCAGTCTAAACTGTACATAAGAGTCCCTAAAACACCTTTTCTGCTGGTAGTCTATGTATTTTTCACTCTGAAAAATACGTTTAAAGCTGGAATAAAACTCAAATCTTTCTTTGGTCTCGATATCTGTAGCCCAACCTTGTGTATACTGATCAACCAATCTCTGCCTGAAACATCTGAGGAATGCACCCGCATCGCCTACTCCCTGTTGAAACCACACTTCACCAAATCCATTTGTACAAATCAGTTGCATTACATGAAAAGTCCA
>JBHNNM010001138.1:0-635 GCA_048563625.1 Gammaproteobacteria bacterium
TCACACGTGTGCTTTACGTTGTACCGATACGGGTTTGGATTTGTCTGGGAAAACCAAGGTGTGTGTGATGTGAGTAACTTTATACGTGAATTTAGACAGAGGTTGGTTGATTGTTTTCTTCAAGAATGGCATAGTGGTATAGTTTCAAGGGATCGCCTTGCTTTCTACTCCTCGTTCAAACAAAGTCATTCCCTTGCCGATTATTTGTGTATCATAAAGAAAGCTGTTCTAAGAAGGAATTTGATTAGATTTAGACTAGGAGTGTCGCCTCTTAAGGCCCACCGTCTACGATACACAGACAGATCACAAGGAAATTATGCATGCCCATTTTGTAAAGACTCTGACGAAACAGAAATTCATTTCCTCTTCGTATGTCCAAAATATAAAACGCTCAGGGAAACCTACTTGCTTGAAAAGTTCTATCTCCGTCCATCTGCGTTTAAAATGGCAATGTTACTAGCAGATACAAGGCAGACCTTACCACTTGCTATCTTTATCTCTAAGGCATTCGAATTGAGATCGTCTGCGGTCCCTTGATCACTTAATACTTTGGATGCCACTCCTTAAGTATGTTTCATATTTGATTATGCATATGAACTATGTGTTTTTGTGTGCGCGTGCGTGTTTCCAAATTG
>JBHNNM010001139.1:0-634 GCA_048563625.1 Gammaproteobacteria bacterium
CTGTCCCATAATAAAAAGTTTGAGCTGATATTTCAGCCGGTCTATCATCCCTGGGTAAACAGAATAGAGTTATTATGGAAACAGTTACATGATACCGTAACCAGAAATCATCGACATTCAAAGATGAAAAGTCTGATGGAAGATGTTAGGAAATTTATGAATAATGTGTCCCCCTTTCCTGGTTCTGAAATTTAACAGAAAAGGTTATAGGGGGGTGGACACCTTTTAGGATCAGCTATTTAGTAATTCAAACAGTTCTGTACTGGCCACTTCCATGGTCTGGTAATTTTCAATAATAGTATCTTCAAATTCAAGCCGTTTATCTTCCGTACGAATATATTCCATATTCTTCTGTACCATTAAATGAACCTTGCTATGGGGCATATCAAGTTTGGGGTAGCTCTGTGTTCTGGAGAAAACTGATTTGCCATTGGTCAGATACCATTTACCCAGGCGGCAGTTTTTATGATCGGCAAATTCTGCGGTACCGTCATTATTTATCATGGCTGTATAAGCTGTAGTAGTTCCGACCTGATCTGACAGTCCTCCCGTTTTGAAGGTGTCTGTCAGATTAAACCTGAGCTAAATTTTTTTCAGCCCAGACTGATTTCCCATCAGTTAATGTTTCTATGGG
>JBHNNM010001140.1:0-634 GCA_048563625.1 Gammaproteobacteria bacterium
CAGGTTTCAAATCTTCGGCGCGGGAAGATGCCACTTTTCACAGTACTTTCATTTCGCACATCCAAATCGGCGGAAAACTTGAAAATAATCTCAACAAACTCCTGAAAAAGCGCACAGTGCAGGTTCTACGTCAGACCACTGTACCGACGTCGCACCACTGAAGGAGACTACAACACACCTTTCGATGTTTCCGAACAAAGACACGCCATGCGGCCGGGAAAATGAATGCACTCGGGAAAGGTCACGTGACGTTCCGGATGTTGTCGATAAAAAAGAGACTGCTTTCTCGTTTGTTTTGTACAAAATATTAGCTATCTTGTAGGGACGTCAGATATTACAACAATATCAAACGATCGGGGAAATATTCTTCAGATTTCGTGCAAAACTTCGCTGAAAAAAAACGAGTATCGCTGTGTAGTGCAAATGCATGGATCGGAACACACGCGACGTTTCCGGTGATTCCGAAGCGATGCTGTCGTTTTTCGGTTGTTCAAAGTTTTCAGTTTGAGTTTACAACACATCTGACGTACATACAGGGCAAACATTCGCGATCAATTGATCGAAAATACAACTATCGTGAGTGTTGATGTTATATTATCCGTATAAAACGATGTTTTCCGCGTACAAATCAGTG
>JBHNNM010001141.1:0-633 GCA_048563625.1 Gammaproteobacteria bacterium
AGATTGCACATCACACTAGGATTATGTGAACAGTGCCCTTACCTTTCATCTACTTGTCTTTGAAGCTTGTTATCCCTTTTCCCCCCATTTACAATGGACTGGGGTGGAGGGGGAGGTGTCCGGTAGCTGTTGCAATCTGCACAAAGCAACACATTTTCTCATTAGTTCAACAACATTCATACCTAGTGGTAGGACCTCTATTAATATTGCTACTTTATAAGTTTTACCTAAAAACAAAAACAAAATTCACTTCTGTTCTGATTGCTAACTCACTACTCCATGTTTACTATTACTGGATAATGTTACAGACCCATAATTCCCTGACTGGCCAGAGCTAATAATTAGAA
The DNA here is from genome assembly GCA_048563625.1 of Gammaproteobacteria bacterium. GTDB lineage: Bacteria > Pseudomonadota > Gammaproteobacteria > GRL18 > GRL18 > JANELJ01. Next base: position 348 of record JBHNNM010001141.1, read on the forward strand.
AATATCACAGCACTAGTATTAGTCTACCACAATCTTATGTTTATTTCATTTGGATTCAACTATTAAAAACTTTCCAGAGGAGCCATGTAGGTTATCATGCATTTATGGACTATTAAATCTGCAGTGCCTGTGTGTTTTCCACAGTCTATTGAACTAGGCCATCAATGCAGGAAGAGCTAGAATATTGTGTCAATACAGAAGGCGGACCAAAAACTGGTTCTGTTTTTGCCCTCCAAGGCTATGACAGTGTATGATACAAAAGCATGATGTGATGCCTCCATTAGGA
>JBHNNM010001142.1:0-633 GCA_048563625.1 Gammaproteobacteria bacterium
TCCGGCTTTTGTGGCTCAAAATTATTTCCGGTTTGATGGGGGGGTTATCAAAGCGGAACATCAGCCGCGTTAAACCTGGCTTGAGGTCAGGCTTAAAACAGTATTATTCAGGTTGAACTAAATAAATCAGTTGAACCTACTGCGAATGTCCATAGCACTGAATCTACAAGGCTTTCCAGAACATTTTGACTTCACCCGTACGGTGAGTACGAATAAAGCCAAAATAACCTGTAAATCCTTGTATCTTCAGCACTCTGATCATTCTCGCTACGATTTAACTGATTTATTTAGGTAAAAATATTAAGGAGAAACCTATGTCCATTCTTGAACAGATTAACAATGCAAAAACCGAGGAAGAACTGTTTCAACTGGTTGAAGAACATGTACTGGATATTGAAACCTCGTTAAGCTGGAAGGAAGAACCTGAAAAACTGGCACAGGAAGGAGATACAGAAAAAGCAGAATTATTAAAGGCTGCCGAAAAACGCTGGCATAATCTGGAAAAGCTATAAAAAAGAGGGTGTAAAAATAACTGTGTAAACGCTCATTGCGGTGGTTTAAGTCAGCAGTGGTTAAATGAACAAACCTGAAATACCACCTTCATAGTGAACAGCCTACCTTCCAAAGTCAGGC
>JBHNNM010001143.1:0-633 GCA_048563625.1 Gammaproteobacteria bacterium
AGCCTGACTTTGGAAGGTAGGCTGTTCACTATGAAGGTGGTATTTCAGGTTTGTTCATTTAACCACTGCTGACTTAAACCACCGCAATGAGCGTTTACACAGTTATTTTTACACCCTCTAAATTAACGAGTTTACAGGACCTGTTTTCTTATAATCAATGGTCTGAACTATCAAATAGATACAACAAAGTCTACCACATTTAATTTTTAAGGTTCTTAAGGTCAGGAGCGGATCATACTTTGATTAAAATATGTTCAATATGCAAAAATATTACATTTATAGCCACTGAGTATCCATTGACCGTGCTTCTTGATGAAGTTTCGGCAGCAGGGATGCTGCCGAAAAGCCTCCATGGATGGATTCACGGCGTCTTCAGCAAGGAGTGCGGTCAATGGATACGGTATTTGTGTCTAAATGAGAATTATTAAAAGTATGCTCCCGCCCTGTTGTTATTGATATAAATAACCATACGTTTTTTATTTACCTTTACAGGATAGCGTCTATACTTTTAGCGCTGATGTATCCCCACGAATTTATTAGAAAATTCGAGGTTTAAATAAGATCGACTTTCATGGTGAAATATGATCAAATTTGTTTCGACCAAAAAACAAATCAAAAGAACACCATGAAAGC
>JBHNNM010001144.1:0-632 GCA_048563625.1 Gammaproteobacteria bacterium
CAAAAATGACGGGACTATCAGATTACATGGAAATAGTCCTGACGGGTATCATTTTGATATTCGGACAATATTTGAGAACGAAGAGGAGGAGCCGTTTGTTTTTCTGGTAAATTTTAAAATGGATGTTATCCTGAAAATTCTTAAAAACAGCCAGTTATCCAGCCAGACACTGCTTATTGTGGAACTTAATTCACCTAGCCGGATCATTGCCAGCGTGGACGGTGTCCGTACCAGTCGCCTGTTTGGCAAACAGCTTAACTTTCAGAATCAGCAACTGGAACTTTATAAAGCGCCCATTAAGAATACTCAGTGGTTACTAACCGCCTATACCAGCGAAGCATTGATTGACAACTATGCCAATACACAGTGGTTAAGTGCTCTGATTGTTTTTGGCTCATTGTTAATTGTGGTACTGGCATTTCTGGTTAAATTAAAGCGTGAAGACAAAAAACTAGGGGCTGTTGATCTTTTGTGGTTAAAAAATAGGCAGCATGGTATTTGTTAAACAAGCATAATGGTTTTGTGAAAAATCAACATACAAGAACACTTACCATGCCAAGAACTATCTTAACAGATAAACACTGGGAAAAGCTATTAAAATTAATGCTTTATACTGGTCGAGTTTATAATAA
>JBHNNM010001145.1:0-631 GCA_048563625.1 Gammaproteobacteria bacterium
TTTCTGCGAATTTATTTTGTGTGCTTGTTTTATGTATGTCTTCCCTGTACAGTATACTAAGGGCAAATGCCAGAACAATTTATGGTTCTAAAATTTCTTTTTAATGTCAGGGTCATAGAAGCTATGGTGCTCACTGTGCAGCCCATGTGTTCTCTTAATTATGTGTATGCGTTGTGATATATACTGTGAATACATTTTGTAAAAGCAGAAAGCTGTGTTCACATTACTTTTTTGTCTGTGCTTGATTGTCAGTACATATTGCTACTGTTTTGTGTGTGAATTCAAAGTCTTTTCCTGCATCTCACCCAAAATTATAATAAACAAACTTCTTCTTTTTTTAAACTAGGGCAACACGGTTGAAATGACACAATTTAAACATTAAAAGATCAGGAAGTGATGTGAAATGCACACAAAAACATGCTATTCAGCTTTTGATGGCCACTCATTTTGTCTAGTCAATCAGTCTCGGATACCAGCCTTAGGCCCTGGACTCTTCCATGCTTATCAGTATGCAAGGACGCCAGTCATGAGTGAAATCACGGTCGTTTCACGCAGCCCAGTGAGAAAACAAATCAGTCAGTGATTGATTGATGGGTGGCTGTTAGCAAAAATACAACAATGTTCATCAACA
>JBHNNM010001146.1:0-631 GCA_048563625.1 Gammaproteobacteria bacterium
ATCCGTAGTGTGGGGTGGCTGTAGTGATGTTCTCAAAAACAACAACAACAAAAACAACGATTCAATTATCTACTAAGAAGATCCGGAAAGCTAATCCTTCCAGATAAAAATCTAACCACTGCCCAGAAACTGAATAAGATAGGAATATTGAACCTTCACAAACAACTGGACTACAACAAGGGTGTTTTTATGTACAGGGCACTTACCAACAATGCACCAGTGTACATATCTAGCTTGTACAAAGCTCCCCACTCTAGCTCCAGAAACAACTACCTTCAGTTACCAAAGCCAAGAACAGATTTATTCAAAACAAGCATGGCCTTTTCTGGTGCCCTGTTTTAGAATAGTCTTCCAGTGTACCTCAGATCATGTTACTCACTCAGCTCCTTCAAGAGAAACCTCCGTGAGCACCTTAACACAACCGTATAAGACAGCTTATAACCCCCCCTTCACCCCTCCCCCACTCACCCACCCCTCACACACCCTTCATTTTACTCTGTAGACCAGTGCTTGCCGGTATCATCGTTTATCACATCACTGAAAAGTGACTTTTATTATCGCTACCACGCTGTGTGTGTGTGTGTGTGTGTGTGTGTGTGTGTGTGTGTGTGTGTGTGTGTGTGTGTGTGTG
>JBHNNM010001147.1:0-631 GCA_048563625.1 Gammaproteobacteria bacterium
GTGTGAAAGTGAGGTGGCGGTCCTGGGCTTCCCGTCCTTGATAATCTATACGGTCTCTGTGGACGTAAAGCAACACTGAACGAACGCTGATGACCATGTTCGCCTGAAGCGGCTTGCTACTAATATTATTGTAGTAAACCCCGCCGCAACAACTATGCCGGTTTTCCTAAACTCACTCAGCTGTGCCGGCCGGTGTGCCGACAGCTGCTTCATGATGATGATGAGTTGATGCTTAATGTCCTCAGATGTCATTTGACATATTAGGGACAAGTTGTGACCAATGCCGAAGCACGGTTCAACAAAATCCACATACGTAAGGTGTATGCGTGTTTAGCTGTAACCTGCCACCTGCACTTTTGGCAGAATGACCGGGATTTTTTACGTGCTACTGTGGTAACACGGGGGTGGAACGGATACCGAAATAAGAGTCAGCACAGAAAGTCGACCCTGGAGAAGAAAATTCTCCCGCCGTTTCAGCAGGGATTCGAACCCGCGACCTTTCAATCACGAGTCCGGCGCTCTAACCACTGAGCTATCCCCGCCCCCCAATCCCCACCACTGGGGTCTGCGCGGGCTTTTAAGGCGGCCCCTGATCCCCCGCTGTCTCGTCAAGCGAGGTATTTTATTGCAC
>JBHNNM010001148.1:0-630 GCA_048563625.1 Gammaproteobacteria bacterium
CAGGGTTACTGTACTTCAGCATGAGTTATCCTGTTATGGTTACAGCGAGCTTCGTTAACCCTTGTTGATAATCTGCCTGAATTCAGTATTCTCTTTCCATGAGCTAATTCTCAAATATCTTGTGATATTTTGATAGCGGTCTCCAGAGGCACCAGAATGCCGTCCTATTGATGATCCGCCTGTTCATGCTTAAAACTTCTCATTGTTGCTTTTAATGAGGATATTGGGTATCGGCATACGGGATTGCCGTACTACTGGCTTTACAGTATTGAGAGAGCACTGCTGGAGTTCTTTATGTGAATGGCGCTTAAAATCCGCCTAATTCTGGCAAATATGCTTTTCCGCAGCCACCGCCACCGCCCCTGGTGAAGATGATCTAATGCTCAGAGTATTCATTCACCTTAATTTCGGCTCACAATGGATTATAAGTTTGTTAGGGTATGCCATTATCGATATAGAAGATATTTGTGTGCAGACAGGTGATTAATCTAGGCTGACATTGTTTGCATAGGCAGCTGCCATACTAATATCATGATGGGCATATCGTAAAACTAAATCGTAGGATGACCAATTCCCCAGTTTTTGTAATATTTCAAGTGGAGTGCCACTTTGAATATGCCAACTTGCCCA
>JBHNNM010001149.1:0-630 GCA_048563625.1 Gammaproteobacteria bacterium
TTTCTGCTGTAACCCTCATTCAGGAGTAAAATGGCTTTAGCCCGTCTTCTGTAGTTACCATCTTTGTTAAATTGTACGACTCTTTTTAACCGTCGGCGTACAGGACGGCTCAGTTCCGTTGTAATATTATTCATACTTAAGCTTTGTTTGATCAGGTTTTTTGGGTTAATTTCTTTGATCGATAAACAAAGCTTAAGTTCAATTTATATGGACACCATTTTGGAACAGTTATTTAGAAAAACAGGCCGCAGAGCACATCAAACCGAAACAGGCTTTTCCCGTTTTATTTGAAGCCATTAAAAGTATGGGACTAAAATGTCTGCTCTGGTCACCAGCGGCGTTGAATTTAAAACGGCGGATCGAATTTATTAATACCCGGAAACAGTCAGATACAGTATGTCAGTCTGTTTTAAAACGCATTGAACTGCCGGAATTATCTGATGAGTATTTAATTAAGCATCTTCAGAACTGGCTGCAGCCGCACTTAAGTATCGAAACCAGTCTTAAGAAATTACAAAAACTGGATCTGTATAATATCTTCTGCAGCCTGATCAGCTGGGAGCAGCTGCAGTTACTGGATCAACTGGCTCCGGAAAAAATTCAGGTACCCAGTGGTTCTAATATACGCAT
>JBHNNM010001150.1:0-628 GCA_048563625.1 Gammaproteobacteria bacterium
TTCTTCATTTTGCGAGCTCTTTCCTTATCCTGAAGGCACAGTGTCGGGCTGGCTCGTTTCCATTTTATACCCGGTTTAGCTAATAACCTCCGGACAGTCGAAGAATGAATACAGGTCTGAAATTCCTCATTGACCTGTCGGGTTAATAATTCTGAAGTCCATCTTGAGTTAAACCATCCAAATTCTTTTGGTTGTTTCTGAACCAACTCCAGCAATCGGGTACAAATGGCTTCATTGATACTATAGGGTGTTCTGCCCCGGTTTTCCGGAACCAGGGCTGATTCACCAGATTGTTCAAAGCGTTGTACCCATTGTCTGATGCTTGTCCGGCTGGCACTCAGTAATTGGGAAACCTGTTTTCTGCTGTAACCCTCATTCAGGAGTAAAATGGCTTTAGCCCGTTTTCTGTAGTTACCATCTTTGTTAAATTGTACGGCTCTTTTTAACCGTCGGCGTACAGGACGGCTCAGTTCCGTTATAATATTATTCATATTTAAGCTTTGTTTAATCAGGTTTTTTTGGTTAATTTCTTTGATCGATAAACAAAGCTTAAGTTCCATTTATATGGACACCATTTTGGAACAGTTATTTAGAAAAAACCAGCGGGTGCTGCATATTCATCATACCC
>JBHNNM010001151.1:0-627 GCA_048563625.1 Gammaproteobacteria bacterium
AGCCTGACTTTGGAAGGTAGGCTGTTCACTATGAAGGTGGTATTTCAGGTTTGTTCATTTAACCACTGCTGACTTAAACCACCGCAATGAGCGTTTACACAGTTATTTTTACACCCTCATAATTAATCTCTACGATCAAGTCCCCCTTTTCACCTCATGACATCTGCTTTTGGCAAAGGGAGATTTGGGGGGTAAGTTCTGGATGCCTGATCCTGTACTTTAATAAGAAAATGCCTTAACTGGAAATCTCCTCCGGCAACACCAGCCTGGCCGTATTACGGGAAAAGAAATACAAACGGTGAATACTCTGTAGCAGGGAAATTTCCATTCGAGCCAGCTTCAGATCATCCTCTTTCTTACTGCCCCGGTGTGTTGATTTTCTGGATAAAATGGTGTCTACATAAGATTTCAGTTCTGACTTCCGACTTATAACCAGTTCTGCTGCCTGCTCATCATTTTTACTAATGGCTTTTACCGCCTGATTAAAGGTATCGTAAATACCCTGGTACAGGTTTTTAAACAGCTCTCTGGTAACCTCACTGCCTTTATGTTTATGTTCAATAAAACAGGCAATAATATCGGCAATTTCATCCTTAAGCTCATCAGCGACACTTTTCAGGTTAATTA
>JBHNNM010001152.1:0-626 GCA_048563625.1 Gammaproteobacteria bacterium
ACTTGTTACTTAGATTTTTGGCATGATATATGGGACTGGGGCGCCCGACAAAATGGGTCATTAAATCCGCCAGTTCATTTTTAAAGGCATCGGTATCCTTAATCTCCAGATAGGCCTTATTAATATCATCCATAATAGCTTTTAATTCCGGCGGTAGTTGTTGCCCGCCGTATTCACCAAAAAAACCATTTTCATAGGGCATGGGAAGGAAATTGTTATTAGCCATTCTGTGATCCTTTCTTGTTTTTATATTAGAGACAGGGAGTGTAATTTGTGATGCAGACACGAGTATAAATAAATTTTCCGGGCTTGTGAATTTAATCCTACATAGTCCGCCCTGAACAAATCATAGTGTATTGATTTATAAGGAAATGTTGGTGAGTTTTGGGTGTTAAATTTGCAAGTTTTTGGTAAAATAAGCCTTATTACCTTGCAAATTTCCAGACCAAAATGAAGCCAAAGAAACAGCCAAAAATACCTCAGGAAGACCTGTTCAGGATGCGCCTTGAAAACATGTTGGACATAAACCATGAGTTGATTAAGTTATCAAAACACATAGACTGGGAAAGTCTTGATAAAGAATGGGGCGCTCTGTTTGTATCCAGTAAAGGTGCTCCTGCCATACG
>JBHNNM010001153.1:0-626 GCA_048563625.1 Gammaproteobacteria bacterium
AGACAGAGAGAGAGAGAGAGAGAGAGAGAGAGAGAGAGAGAGAGAGAGAGAGAGAGAGAGAGAGAGAGAGAGAGAGAGAGAATGCTCTCATGCGCTGCCAGTAACTATTTAATTGAGTTTGTCATTCCATGGCAAAACGGCCGGACTGGGTAATGAAGTCTTGGACAGCTTTAAATATTAATGAGTTCATTTTGTTTGATATGTTTGGATCCCCTTGCAGGAGGGTAGTAATGTTGAGCAAATTTGCAGGGAGTCTGAATATGGTGTTTTGACGTACGTGTGTAAAACGTGGGCAGTGTAGAATGTAGTGTTCAGATGTTTCTTTTCTTTCTCCACAATCACAAGAGCTATTTGTTGTTAAGTGTCTGTTTAATAGGTCGTATTTTAGGTCGCTTATTCCAAGACGGAGTTTGCAATGTGTTATCTGTGCTTTTCGACTACCGTTGTAATAGAAAGGCGGGGGATTTGTGTCGTTTCTGGAGAGGAAGTGTTTAACTTGACTAATTGATTTTGTTCGCTGTATGTTTTCTGGTAAATTATTCCACAGTGTAGTTGTCGATGGGAAAAATGATTGCCTGTAAGTCTCAGTCTTATATTTTGGTACCTGTCGTTGGAGTGGTCGTCGT
>JBHNNM010001154.1:0-625 GCA_048563625.1 Gammaproteobacteria bacterium
GGCTCCAGCACCAATCGCGTCCTGAAAAGCTGAGGGGACCCTGGTCATCACTTTAAAGAGTTCCACAGGCCCTTAGTTGGCTGCCAGCACACTTGACACTTTACCATGAAGTGGACTTTGCTGTGACAGATGGGCTGTTCACGCGAGGTGACGTCACGTCATCGTAATTAGACCCTTGCCCGCTCTTTGGTTGAGAGCCGATGTGTGGCCTGGCGAAGCGACTTCGACTACCTACACTAACGTACCCACCTGACAGATGCCGAGACAAAAGTGGCTGACTTTGCGCTGAGAGCAAAATTAAAACGTCAGCTCCCGTTTCACGACGTGCTAATTTTAGACGGGGCTATCCCATCAGGGCATGCGCACTGACAAGCTTTGTTCATTTCCTTGCGACGTACTTCCCACGTTTAATGATCGGTAAGCATGCATGGCAGGCCCAGATTCTGGATGTGATTCGTCATGTTTTACTTCTGCAACATCCAAGCGATCTCGAAGAGGTCACTAGTCGTGAAAGCGCTAACCTGTCGACAATAAAAACAGGCAGTATAGTCCCGCGCGAAATCGCTAGCCTAAGTCTCGGGTGTCCTGGCCCAAGGTTCGGCTCGGACTTTGGCTATGAATAGCA
>JBHNNM010001155.1:0-624 GCA_048563625.1 Gammaproteobacteria bacterium
ATGTAAATCAGTCAAATGTACCTGTTTGGGCAAGTTTCCAATGCCACCCTATTCGAAGAAGAAACAATTTACCCGGCCAAAATCCGTAACAATCATCATAAATAACAACCATGTCGTGCATTACATGCCTTTTTGGATTACATATAAAACCTCCGGGCAAGTTTATTATTCCACTAAACGTGCGGCGTAGGGTTGTTCAGTGTGAGTGTGACTGTCAGTTTTGACACTTTTCACACTAAAAAGGGTTCTGTGGTTGCTCTGGCACCACCGGGAGGTCTGTCGAGCGCCTCCCATTTTTAGTAGCGGTCCCTTCCCGAGAATGATATCAGTTATCACGGCAGGAATAACAAATATTTCAAAAATTCTGATTCTGAACGGCTGTTGACGTGTAGCTGGTTAACCACAGGGTTTGCTCCACACTCCGAGCATCACTTTCCGGCATCTTTCTCAAGGAAGGATGTCGTAAACCAGTGCTTGGAGTTTGGGTCTCCCCCACAGATTCAGTGTCTGTGCCGGATCTCCGACTCCCACCACAGACTGTGACATTGCGGAACAGGCCCTAATAGACTATGTCTCTGGAGCTTTCCTATCAGCCTCAGTTTTTGCGTGTAGTCTTGTGTACTC
>JBHNNM010001156.1:0-623 GCA_048563625.1 Gammaproteobacteria bacterium
ATAGCCTGACTTTGGAAGGTAGGCTGTTCACTATGAAGGTGGTATTTCAGGTTTGTTCATTTAACCACTGCTGACTTAAACCACCGCAATGAGCGTTTACACAGTTATTTTTACACCCTCCTGATGGAGGCACCACCCATAATTACCAGTGCGCCCAGAAAAACACCACCCATCTGTTTTAAAAAACACAGAATAATCCAGCCTGGTCCAGAGAGTAGAACGGCCAGCCACCATTTAACAGAATTTTGTTTTATCAGGCATAAAACGCAGATAATCCACCTGCTCTCCAATCTGCGCAATAAGAGATAAAGAGATTCCAAGAGCAAAACCAAAATAAGTTAAAGAGAACTGGGCGCTTTCTGATTTAGTACCTGCCAGGTTGAGGGTGTAGCTGATGATGTCCGGTTCTTTTATAAAAATAGCAATAAAAGGGATAATCATTAGTATTAGCCAGATTGGCTGGGTATATAGTTGCAACCGGTTAATTAGAGTCATGCCATAAAACACTAGGGGCTGTTGATCTTTTGTGTACAAAATTTAACCATTCCACATAGGAAGCCACACCATACAACAGCCTAACGCTAATGTACTGGCATAGTTTCTTTCCAGCTTATCATAGCGAG
>JBHNNM010001157.1:0-623 GCA_048563625.1 Gammaproteobacteria bacterium
TTTACTATTCAGAATCTATGAGCGTGACTGTTTTCAGGCTCGCGCTATTATCCAGCCATCGACCCGTTGAATACCGGCCTGTTTAAGTATTCTGGCCGCTTCATTAAGGGTGCTGCCGGTGGTCATAACATCATCAACCAGGGCAATATGTTGTACCTTCGATAAACTAGAGTTGCGGCCTGCTGTGGTTATTTTAAAGGCATTACGGACATTTTTCTGTCTTTCCCGGGCATTGAGTCCAGCCTGAAGTCCGGTAGAACGATAACGGATCAGACTTTGATAATCCATAGGAATATGAAAATGCCTGGATAAGCTTCGGGTCAGTTCCTGAGCCTGATTATAGCCTCTCTGTCTGAGCCGGTGTTTATGCATGGGCATGGGAATAAGCCGTTGGGGGAGCCTGAAATCATCGAAGCCTTTGCTTTGCCGGATAAATAACCCGGCCAGAGTCCGGGCATAGTGTATTTTATTGTGGTATTTAAGCTGACGGACAAGATAACGAATTTCATTAGGGGCTGTTGATCTTTTGTGTACAAAATTTAACCATTCCACATAGGAAGCCACACCATACAACAGCCTAACGCTAATGTACTGGCATAGTTTCTTTCCAGCTTATCATAGCG
>JBHNNM010001158.1:0-623 GCA_048563625.1 Gammaproteobacteria bacterium
ATGAGTGTGGATGTGTGTGTGTCAGTGTGTATGCTGTATCACTTCCTGATACTGATAGTCATGAGATGCCACGTGCAAGTAATTAACGCAGACATGTTTATAACCTAACCTGCTAGTGTTCTCAGTTGTGTGGCCATAGAATCGCTCGACGACATTTGATCCCTTTACGCACTGACAAGGGATGTTACAATAATACTGAGGCAGCAGTAAATTCTTAGATATTATTTTGGTACATTCGTCTTTAACATCGTAATGAAGAAGACACCGTTTCAGTTTTCCAGTTGCGAGTGAAACGGAAGGTCGAATTTCCGACTTTTGACCTCGATTTAAAATAAAAGCAATCTTGCTGTTTCAAGTAAATGTTTTAACTGAAACTAATATGCCCGAAAAATATTATGTTAGTCCATGACGGTCATTTTTGTGCCAGTTTAAAGAAATTTTCATCATCCCTCCAAACAGACCAGAATTTTTTTAAATCTCACTTCTACAAGTTCTTGAATTTCTGATCACAATCTACGAGCTACAACTTTGTTAATTGTTTGTTTATGAGTATATTTTGAACTGTGAATCACTAATGTCCTTTTTCATTAATTATTTATTTGTATTTGATTCTGGTATGTCCA
>JBHNNM010001159.1:0-622 GCA_048563625.1 Gammaproteobacteria bacterium
CAACATTTCCTTATAAATCAATACACTATGATTTGTTCAGGGCGGACTACCATATATTTCCTTTTCTATATAAGCATAGATTTCATCTTCCAGTTTTACCAGTTCTCGTTTGGTAAATTCATCAGGCAGACTTTTAAAAATAAGTGCTGAAACATAGGCTTCGTAATCCACACCCATTTTTATAATGCGGGTAGCGATACATTCCAGGGTGTAGTCGGTCGCTTCCGGTTCTCGTAGAAATTCTGAAATTTGACGGTACAGTGTATTTGCCTGCTCCTCATTCAACTGCTGTTGAATCTGATAATCAATTAACTGTTCCAGAATTTGTTGCTGCTTTGACAGATGGGGCATATTAAATCCTGTTAACCATAAGCACTATTGACGTTTAGAATAATTCAAGGTAAAAATAGTTTATAGGTAATCATAGGTATGATCTTTAGGAATTGAAATGAAGCCAATTTGATGATCAAATAGTTGTTATTCAGGCAATTATTCATCAACAAAAAGCTTCAAATGAGAAGTACCACATTATCAAAAAAACTAAAAGTCGTATTGAGTGAAAAGAAACTTAATAAACTGGGCAAAAACATTGGTTTTTCCCAACGATTAAGACAGATAGCCC
>JBHNNM010001160.1:0-622 GCA_048563625.1 Gammaproteobacteria bacterium
TGGGGGGCGGGGGAGGGGGGTATAAATTTGCTCTTCTCATGGGACAATATAGATAATCAGTAACTCATAGTTCAGGAGCTGTGTGAGAGTCGAGGTGGCCATCCTGGGCTGTCCGTCCTAACGAGCTTTCTGGTTTCTGTGGACGTAAAGCTATATTGAACCATGCTTTAGCATTGGTCTCAGCTTGTCCCTAATAATTATGTCAACCAACATCCGAGGACATTAAGCAACACAACAGCAGCAGCAGGATAATCACTCCTAGTTCAGGAGCTGTGTCAAGAATGTGGCCGGGGGGGGGGGGGGATAAGTTCAGTCACTTATTTCTTCTTCTTTTTTGGTTTAGTTGCATAGTTACAGATACCCATTTCATGTTTGTATTTATTTCAGCACTGTCTGCTGGAAGACATGATGCAACCTTGTAGAGCCTGTATTGGATCTCCGCCTCTACCTTGAAGAGCAACGTTACTCAGTTATGTACATTTTTGTTAACACTTACATTTTGTCTTTTTGTTTTGAAAAGAACTAACAAGAAATTCCCTACATAAAGAAGCCAGCATAGGCCTTATGAGAGAAACTCCCAAGAAAACAAGCCAGCATGGGGTGTGTAAGAGAAACTCCACAC
>JBHNNM010001161.1:0-620 GCA_048563625.1 Gammaproteobacteria bacterium
AAACACTTTGCAGCTGCAGAGGTTCTCGATCATAGAGGAGCAAACACTCCATCAAAAATAAAACAAAACTGTAAGACACAACTATGACTTTTTTCATGAAGATCTGCATGCTGTAGATTCATCTATCTACCGTAGTTTGTTCTTGTTGTTATTGTGCTTTTTTTCCTTCTATGGTCTACTTTCACACATTAAAATGACATCAAAATAAGGTTCTAAATTTCTGCTTATTAAAACATGTCTAGCTCCAGAGAGGTTCTCGATTAAAGAAAAGTTGTTGTTTATCCCCCATACGTATTCGGTAAAACGACACATTAAAATAAAGTGCTCCTAAATTATGTTGGATTACTAAAATGTGTGTAGCTGCCAAGAGATTCTCAATCATAGAGGACCAAACACTCCATCGACAAAATGAAAACTAATACTTTTCCACGAATATCTGTTTGCTTAAGATTCACTCGCCTACCCTCTTTTTCCCGCTATTTACCAAAATTGTCTTTTTTTACACATAATAAAATGACATATTAAAATAAAGTGCATCCTAAAAGATGTTTGCTTACTAAACCATTTTTAGCTGCAAAGAAGCTTTCAATCAACAAAAATTAAAACTGGAAGATACGACT
>JBHNNM010001162.1:0-619 GCA_048563625.1 Gammaproteobacteria bacterium
GGTTTAACTCAAGATGGACTTCAGAATTATTAACCCGACAGGTCAATGAGGAATTTCAGACCTGTATTCATTCTTCGACTGTCCGGAGGTTATTACCTAAACTGGGTATAAAATGGAAACGAGCCAGCCCGACACTGTGCATTCAGGATGGTTGTTCTCCGCTTTAATGAGTGAGATTTTGTCCAAAATAGAACATGCTCTGCTCATCAGGAATGGAGGTTTGCCTGATTTTTAGTTTAAAATATTCGGTATCCCGAATCCCTCTGGCTCTTTTTCTTATTAAGCCAATACTAACATTGCCAGCTTCTATTCTGGCTGATGTCAGTTGATGTTTAGCATAGTTGCAAATACCATCTTTGTTCTTTCTCATTGAACGAGCAAATGTTTTCAAGTAGGTCATATTCATAGGTATGATCTTTAGGAATTGAAATGAAGCCAATTTGATGATCAAATAGTTGTTATTCAGGCAATTATTCATCAACAAAAAGGCTTCAAATAAAAAATACCACATTATCAAAAAAACTAAAAGTCGTATTGAGTGAAAAGAAACTTAATAAACTGGGCAAAAACATTGGTTTTTCCCAACGATTAAGACAGATAGCCCCTTTTCAGCTTGTAG
>JBHNNM010001163.1:0-617 GCA_048563625.1 Gammaproteobacteria bacterium
CCAGCCATTTATTTAGGTCATATTTACCTCGTGCATCAAAAAATGTCATTAAATGGCTGCCTGGAATTACACCTGTAGACTTCCACTCATCAGGTCTTCTGATATCAATGACCGGTATATTTTCATCCATCATCTTTTGCATTTGTTCATTGCTCAATCCATGTACCTGGGCATTTACAGATACCGAAATAAACAGACTGATAAAAAGAAATAAATATTGAATTTTAAAATACGCGGATTCAACTCTGAAGTGCAACGCATGAATTTCCCGTTCTTGTAAGTGATTTCTGCATTGCCTGGAATGGTGTAAGAAAGTTAAGACTCTTTCTTGGTCTATTATTCAGTTTTTCCATTACGATGTAAACCTCTTCATCAGTCACTGTTTTAAAATCTGTATTTTTAGGAAAATATTGTCTGATCAAACCGTTCGTATTTTCATTAAGGCCACGCTCCCAGGAGGAGTATGGGTGGGCGAAATAAAATGCAGTATCAAGTGCTTTACTAGGGGCTGTTGATCTTTTGTGTACAAAATTTAACCATTCCACATAGGAAGCCACACCATACAACAGCCTAACGCTAATGTACTGGCATAGTTTCTTTCCAGCTTATCATAGCGA
>JBHNNM010001164.1:0-616 GCA_048563625.1 Gammaproteobacteria bacterium
GGCTAACCTCATTGAAGGCTATCCTACAACAGACTGCCCTCATGACAGACTACCCTTGTGGGAGACTATCCTGTGACAGACTACCCACATGGGAGACAACCCTATGACAGGCTACCCTCATGGAAGGCTACCCTCATCTCATGGAAGGCTATCCTACAACAGACTGCCATCATGATAGACTGCCTTTGTTGGAGACTACCCTATGACAGACTGCCATCATGAAAGACAACACTGAGACAGGATGACTGTATGCCGGACTACTCCCACCACAGGCTACATTTGTGGAAGGCAACCCAACAACCGACTACATGACGACATGCTACACTCATGGAAGGCAACGATAGGAGGGACTACCCTCGTGACAGGCTACACTCCTGGAAGGCGACCCTCATGATGGGCTACACTTACAGAAGTCTGCCCAGTGACAGCCAACCCTCATGACAGGCTATGCTTATGGCGAGGGGCATGTGGGGGTGGGGGGCTTCCCCACAACAGGCTGCTCAGGAGAGACCACCCAATTTAAGACTTGGAAACCCTTTTTTCTTTTCTTTTTTCTCCTTTCTTTTTTTCTTTTCTTTTTTCTTCTTCTTCTTCTCTCTCTCTCTCTCTCTCTCTC
>JBHNNM010001165.1:0-616 GCA_048563625.1 Gammaproteobacteria bacterium
TGTTAAACAACTTAAAGCATCTCCAGCTATACTTTATAAATTATAGTATCCTTAGGTAAAGTTCTGTAGACATCAACCAAGTCATAACTGTTCATAAAATCAATTATTTTTTCCTACTTCTACTTCTAGCATGATACACACTGTCACTGGATGGCTGATTACTATCAATTTTGGGGTTTAATGCTACAGTCCAATCAGCCCCAATGACAATTAGTTCATTATCCATGGACATAACTTCATTTATCACTTTATCAAAAAACTCAGGATGGTCTCCACTGCTTGGTGCATATATATAAATATTATAAATTTCCAAGTGTCAAATGCTTATTCAACATTTCAATATCAATCAAAATATAACACCCTTCTGGTCTTTATCATCCTTCAAAATATGTATTTTATACTCAAAATTGTTTGTAAAGAGAACAGCTACTCCTTTACTTGCACAGTCTGGCTGTCCCACTGTGATCTGATCACATTCTCTGCCCCCGTTTTCCAGTGTGTTTCTTGTAGCAAGAAAATATTTGCACTTTGTTTGTGGAGAAAGTCAAAAACATCTTTCCTCTGTTTAAATTCCCCCAAGCCATTTGTGTTAAACGTAACAATCTTTAGCTCCTCA
>JBHNNM010001166.1:0-615 GCA_048563625.1 Gammaproteobacteria bacterium
TGATGCCATTAATGTGGTTATGGTAGCCGCTGGTCATAACTTAAGAAAGATCCTCAATAAGCTCCGGCTTTTGTGGCTCAAAATTATTTCCGGTTTGATGGGGGGTTTTATCAAAGCGGAAGATCAGCCGCGTTAAACCTGGCTTGAGGTCAGGCTTAAAACAGTATTATTCAGGTTGAACTAGATAGTGATTGGCCGAAAAAGCAGAAAATTAAAACGGAGGGCATCATTAGCAACTGAAGTGTAGTAGTTCCGACCTGATCTGACAGTCGGCTTGACTTAGTGAGAGTTTCCCGTTTTGATTAAAGGTGTGAATCTTTATAACAAAACAAAAGGAGACTCTCATGTTTCATACTAACAATCCTGTCATCAAACATAAAGCCGGTTTATTAAATTTAGCCGAAGAATTAGGAAATGTATCTAAAGCCTGTCAGGTTATGGGCGTATCAAGAGATACTTTTTACCGATATCAGGAAGTGGTGGATGAAGGCGGTCTGGAAGCACTGATCTCAAAAAGCCAAAGAACGCCTAATTTAAAAAATCGTGTTGATCCGGACACTGAAAAGAAGGTCTGTGAATATGCCATTGAATTTCCCGCACATGGCCAGGCCAGAA
>JBHNNM010001167.1:0-615 GCA_048563625.1 Gammaproteobacteria bacterium
GGAGTGGGACGACACCTCTCCCCCCTGCAGGGCAGGAGTCTTCTTCCCTGGAGTGCGGACCTACCTAGCTCGCATCATGCATCGTCTGCACGTGGGCGTCTGGAGATGCACGTGCGTACCGACGAAGTGTGAGTGTGGGATGAGCGTCTCGTTTCACCACGTGGTGTTCTCCTGCACCTCATGTTCAGACCACTTCCAACCTTTGACTGGGAAACTACGCAGCGTGGGACTGCCCCTGTGTACAAAAAGACTGGCAGTGTGCGACCAGCGTGAAGGATGGAGCCTCTTGCGGGCTGCAGCCAGACTGGTCTACACCTGTCCACTGGCAGCCTACCTGTAGTAGGCGGGACCACCGGCTACGTTCAACTCTTTCCTGCAGCTCGGGTTAATCCCGGCGGTGGAGGAAGGGGTGAACGTCTCCGTGTTTCCCGCACCCAGTTGTAGTCTGCTGGACCTGATTCCAGCGACCACCACAAGTGTATGCTTGCATACCCAAGTATTTTTAGCCGCCTGACTACAGGCCTCGATTCTACTACAAGTGTATGTGAACTACCATGTGCGTCTTCGACGTTTTTAACTGTAAATACTGTGTGTGCCGATTGTATATATTAGATG
>JBHNNM010001168.1:0-614 GCA_048563625.1 Gammaproteobacteria bacterium
AAATGTCACAGCATTAGTATTAGTCTACCACAATCTTATGTTTATTTCATTTGGATTCAACTATTAAAAACTTTCCAGAGGAGCCATGTAGGTTATCATGCATTTATGGACTATTAAATCTACAGTGCCTGTGTGTTTTCCACAGTCTATTGAACTAGGCCATCAATGCAGGAAGAGCTAGAATATTGTGACACTACAGAAGGCGGACCAAAAACTGGTTCTGTTTTTGCCCTCCAAGGCTATTTCAGTGTATGATACAAAAGCACAATGCGATGCCTCCATTAGGACTTACAAACCAAGTTCAGTGAAGCTGATTTTCTAGAGAGAAAACAGAGTGGAGTAGACACCCTGGCCTCACTTTTAATCTCGCGACCCAACATGAACTAGTTCATCATTATAAATGGTCTGAAGCCTTCAAAACAAACTGCCTGAAGCTGAAGAGGCTACAAAAAATCAAAGATGAGGTCAAATCTGTATGGTTAGCCTGCTCTATAATCTTCCCAGTTTATGTGTGTTGCTAATGGCGTGATCTGAGATATGGTATCACATATTACCCCTAAAACACTTTCCTTGCTGTGCATATATATACTGAACATTTCCACCAAAGCTGTATA
>JBHNNM010001169.1:0-612 GCA_048563625.1 Gammaproteobacteria bacterium
GGGACTTACTATCCCACCAGTCCCGAACCCTAACCTGTGAAAAATACCTTATCAGTCCCATTCGTATTCTTCCGGCAGTGATGGGTGTGTTCTTTCGCCAGGGCGTATTATCAATTAAACGCAGTACCGAGTCCGGACATTTAATAGCCAGCAATTGAGGTATCACATACCCCAGAACAATGATATGCCCCCATCGATGCAACACCTTGCGGGTTTTCTGCCAGGTCTGTTTCATGCCCCGGGCATTTTTTAACTGATTAAACATAGGCTCAATCGACCAGCGCTTTTCATAAGCGACAATAATATCCAGACCACTTAACTGCGTATCGGTTGACAGTAATAAACGTGGCCGTTTTTTCCCTTTTGAGTCCTCAAACTCACACCAGCCAAAGCGTACCGACTGGCCATTAAGAAAGCGGGCTTTAGCCACTGCTGTTCTATACCTGACCTGCTGCTCACGTCCATACAGGTGTACGGTTACCTTATTTAAAGGCAGTCGTTTAATTTCTTCTTTTGTATAACGTGTCCCATACTTTCCGGGTCGTCCCCGGCCTTTAGGTTGCCAGGGTTGTTTATATAATACGGTATCGATTCGAACCTGACCGATAACCG
>JBHNNM010001170.1:0-612 GCA_048563625.1 Gammaproteobacteria bacterium
TCAATGAGTAGCGTTGTTGCTGATGTCGATCAGACCTCCATGCAGGTAGATTCACTGGCTAAAGGTATTGATGATATTGCCAGTGCCATTGCTAATATCAATAATATTGTTTCACAGACTAATTTACTGGCGCTTAATGCCGCCATTGAAGCCGCACGAGCAGGTGAGCATGGTCGTGGTTTTGCCGTGGTGGCGGATGAGGTTCGCAGCCTGTCCTTTAATACCCAGCAAACCACTGAACAGATAGAACAGGTGATGGAAAAGCTGGTAGCGACCACGGCCCAGGTGGTGGAAGCTATGCAGCGCAGCAAGAACAGTGTGGACATTGGGCAGAATAATGCCAAGCTGGTGTCCGTTGAATTAAATGCAGTGCTGGGGGAACTGGATGAAATTACTACGGCTATCTCATCATCTACCCAGACCTAGGCGACAGTGTAAATTAAACTGTGTATCCGCTCTTATTTAAATATAAGGAGCCAACTGCTCCTCACACTCGATTATAAATCGATACATTGCTGCTTTCCAATTTCTGATGGGCATTGACCATTTTTTGGAAGCCGACTGGATAGCCAGATAAATCACCTTCATGGCAGAATCATCGTTAGGAAACAG
>JBHNNM010001171.1:0-611 GCA_048563625.1 Gammaproteobacteria bacterium
TAACATATGAAGTGTATTTGATGTTCATTTTTATGTCCATGTTTTATGATCAAAATGCTGAATGTTATGCAATACTTGTGGTCTTTATGCACTTAAAATTATTACCAGAGAGTGAACATGAAGGTTACTTAAGTTCACTTTGATGAGTTTGTGGTTTTTTGGCAAGATCTGAACTGGTGTTTAGTTTTTGTACCCGCAATGTTTTCACAAAATTTCATCTCATTCATGTCTGATTCTACTGACAGTCGTACATACATAACCTATAGCTAAGGATTTACTTTGTGCTTTCTACACACTAACCATTCCCACTTCATTTTTTTTGCTTTAGCAATTTGTCCTAATGATATGGTGATTCAAATATATATATCCAGCACCTCCAGACCTCATTATGGGGGCATAATAAACTAATTTTATTATGTATTGTCTTCTGTCATATCATCCTGTTATGCCCCCATAATGAGGTCTGGAGGTGCTGGATATATATTTGAATCACCATATTATTATGTCCAGACAATATCTTCTGAACCACTCAACCTTTTTGTAAACCAGCTTGGTATTGTAGTGCATCATAGCCCCGAAGGGAAGCTGGGGATGTCTGATGTCTCGCTCCT
>JBHNNM010001172.1:0-611 GCA_048563625.1 Gammaproteobacteria bacterium
CGCATTTGGGGCTTATACCCGTTGAAAACATTGTGCTCACAACGCTTAATCTGTTTGTTTGGACTGATCATCTTTTTCAGCCTCATTTATTTGACCTTAAAAAATACAGGATTTATTGATTTAATATCCGATACCAGCCGGTTTAAAAACTACCTGTTATCCATTGGACCATGGGGAATTAGCCTGACTATTTTTTTAATGGCCTTTGCTATTTTATTTAAATTACTGCCCAGTGCCGTAGTTGCTTTGGCCTCCGGAGCAGTATATGGGCATACCTGGGGAACCATTTATATTATTATCGGAGCCTGGCTGGGTGCTATTATTGCTTTTCTGCTGACCCGGATGTTAGGTGCTGATATTATTTTCCGCCTGTCCGGCCACAGGATAAATATAGAACAGGAAAAATCTCAGTCCTGGCTGATGTGGGGGCTTTTAGTTTCCCGTTTAATTCCTGTTATTCCTTATGATATTGTCAGTTATGCCATGGGACTAACGCCATTAAAATTATGGCGTTTTTCTCTGGCCACACTGATTGGCATTATACCCACCAGTTTTTTTCTCGCCCATGTAGGTAGTGATTGGCCGAAAAAGCAGAAAATTAAAACGGAGGG
>JBHNNM010001173.1:0-610 GCA_048563625.1 Gammaproteobacteria bacterium
TGTGTGTGTGTGTGTGTGTGTGTGTGTGTGTGTGTGTGTGTGTGTGTGTGTGTGTGTGTGTGTGTGTGTGTGTGTGTGTGTGTGTGTTGTACACATAACATAAGGTTTTCATTCACGATATGACGCTCGAATTTCCTGGACTTGCATGTCTCCTTCTCAATGCTGTTCACCTCTTCCACTGCTGTTTGTCTCTCTGGTCTCCTACAACTGTACTCTTCTTCCCTCTCTCTTCACCCCAGTGGCGGCACCTGTCCCCAACCACTCCCATCCTGTATGTGCACGGGCGGTGCAGTCCGTTCATTCACTAGTCGCTTGGGCCAGCCTCTGTCTGGGCTCACCGCCACTCCACGGCGGTAATGTACCATCTGTCGGCAAGTTTTTTTCTATCTTTTCTAAACTAAATTAGCTTAAAAACATTTTTTCTTACGCTTAATTCGTGGTTGATTTGTGAGTGATTGTGTGTGTGATTGTGAGTGATTGTGTGTGTGATTGTGTGTGTGTGTGTGTGTGTGTGTGTGTGTGTGTGTGTGTGTGTGTGTGTGTGTGTGTGTGTGTGTAGTGTGCGTGTGTGCGTGCGTGTGTGCGTGCGTGCGTGCGTGCGTGCGTGTGT
>JBHNNM010001174.1:0-610 GCA_048563625.1 Gammaproteobacteria bacterium
ACCAAGAAGGACGTGCCATTTGAGTGGAACAGCTCCCTGCAGAAGGTTTTCGAGAACGTCAAAGCCTCCATCTGCAAGGACATTGCTCTCACGTACTTCGACGTCACCAAACCAACCACCACACAGGTAGACGCATCAAAGATTGGAATCGGCGCGGCCCTTCTCCAAGACGGACGACCGATAGCCTTTGCCAGCAAAGCCCTGACAGACACCGAGCAGCGGCATGCCAGCATCGAACGCGAACTCCTGGCTGTCGTTTTCGGCTGTGAACGCTTCCACACGTACGTCTACGGAAAACCTTTTGTGGTTGAGACTGACCACAAACCCCTGGAGATGATCCACAAGAAAAGCCTTGCCAGCACCCCCCCCCCGCTCCCCCCACGTCTACGGCGGATGTTGCTGCGTCTACAGCACTATGACGTCATCATCAAATACCGTCCTGGCAAAGAGATGGTACTCGCGGATAGCCTCTCGCGACTCAGTCCCCCTCCCCCCCCCCACGCCCACCCCACCCCCCTCCCGCCTGACAAAGAGATTCACCTTGAACAATCAATATATGCAGTTCAGTTCACTGATGACAAACTGCAGCAGCTGAAGCTTGAGTCAGAAT
>JBHNNM010001175.1:0-610 GCA_048563625.1 Gammaproteobacteria bacterium
ACACACCGGAGAAGCTGCATACAGCGGAGTACATCGTACAGAGATGCGCCAGCTACGACACACCGGAGAAGCTGCATACAGCGGAGTACATCGTACAGAGATGCGCCAGCTACGACACACCGGAGAAGCTGCATACAGCGGAGTACATCGTACAGAGATGCGCCAGCTACGACACGACGAGGAAGCTGGACTCATCGGCCACTGCATGGACAGATACTCCTGCAGACCAGGCTCTACGCCTTTCGGCGGGAACTGCACAGAACTCCATTCGCCAGGCAGACCGGACAGTCGTTCGGGGGCGGGGATAGCTCAGTGGTTAGAGCGCCGGACTCGTGATTGAAAGGTCGCGGGTTCGAATCCCTGCTGGAGCGGCGGGAGAATTTTCTTCTCCAGGGTCGACTTTCTGTGCTGACTCTTATTTCGGTATCCGTTCCACCCCCGTGTTACCGCAGTAGCACGTAAAAGATCCCGGTCATTCTGCCAAAAGTGCAGGTGGCAGGTTACAGCTAAACACGCATACACCTTACGTATGTGGCTTTGCATGAAGTGACATGGAGCATGGTTGTATGGTGTACACAGGACTTGCGCCGAGACGGCTGCAGTTTCATGT
>JBHNNM010001176.1:0-608 GCA_048563625.1 Gammaproteobacteria bacterium
TCAGTGTGTGTGTGTGTGTGTGTGTGTGTGTGTGTGTGTGTGTGTGTGTGTGTGTGTGTGTGTGTGTGTGTGTGTGTGTGTGTGTGTGTGTGTGTGTGTGACTACGGAACTGACCAGGGCGCCCTTTGCACTGTATCAGGACAGCCGTGTGTGAGTCAGCCACGCTAAGCATCATGGCGTCACTCCCACGCTGCCGTCTGCTCACTCTGCTCCTTGTCGCCGGCCTCAGCTACACCCAGGGCCGGACGGCCCCCAACATCGTCCTCATTATGGCCGACGATGCCGGATGGGGCGACTTTCAGGGCCACGACGAGCTCATGGTGACGCCCAACATCTTTAAGCTGAAGGAAGAAGGTCTCTTTTTCAACCAGTCTTACACCAATCCCATATGTATACCCACGCGATCAGCACTTCTGACCGGAAGGTGAGCCACCAGCAGCAATGCCTACATGCCTAATTATGACCAAGTGTGCTGGCCATTTATCACATCTTACTATTCGTTAGCAATGCCTACACTGCAATAGCATACTTATGATCAGGGGTGCTAGCGATTTATCACATCTTTCTGTTCGTTAGCAATGTCTACATGCCATTAGCATAATTATGAT
>JBHNNM010001177.1:0-608 GCA_048563625.1 Gammaproteobacteria bacterium
GCCACATTTCAGGCAGAATACCAGATGCAGCTGATATCTAACTACGCCGGTTATTGGTAGATATGACCGGCCACATTTCTGGCAGAATACCAGACACACCTGATAACTATAACTACGCCGGTTATGGGTAGATATAACTGGCCACGTTTCAGGGAGAAATTACACCAGACAAAGGTCTTAACTATGTTCCCGAGCTTTTCTTGGTAGATATCATGTTCCTCTTATCAGGACAAGTACCAGACAGATCGAGCTGATAACTATAACTACGCCTTTTCCTTTTTCTTTTTTTCTTTAAAGAAATAGACGTCACAGTACACATTTTAGGGCGAATACCAGAATTACCACACGGAGCTGTCAGCTACCTACGCCATTTTGTAGGAAGATATGCTGGCCACATTTCAGGGCGAATACTAGAACTGTTAAATACCTACGCCTTTTTCTAGGAAGAGTTCAGTGGCCACATTTCTGGCCACATTTCACCCGGACAGAACTGATACGCCGTTTTCTAGATGGATGTCACTAGCCACATTTCAGGGCGAATGCCCTTTTTGCAGGACGATATGATTGCCCATATTTCAGGGCGAATGCCCTTTTTGCAGGACGATATG
>JBHNNM010001178.1:0-607 GCA_048563625.1 Gammaproteobacteria bacterium
AATAACCTTAATCCTGGGTGGATCACTTTTATTGGCCAAGACTGGATCATTTTAATTGGCCATTAACACCATCAAATCATTAACTACAGAATTTTGCTTTCTAAGCTGCCTGTACGGCAGTAAAGTTATGGACGTATTGCAATGCGTATCGCGGTGATTTCTAAGCTGCCTGTACGGCAGTGAAGGACTCTGCATGATTTAAGTGCCTCTGGACGTGTTTCTAAGCTGCCTGTACGGCAGTGAAGCATTCGTAGACCCCAAACACGTCGAGATTATATTTCTAAGCTGCCTGTACGGCAGTGAAGGAATTTCTCCTATGATGCTTCGTAAAATTATGTTTCTAAGCTGCCTGTACGGCAGTGAAGGCTATTATCACACAAAAAAAATAAGTTACAACAATCTCTTGGGATAAAAATATCTTTTTACCCTATATTTTTATCTCTTGTTGTAACCTATTGAATTTCCTATATTATTAAAGAGCAAAAAGGCTCTTCTCCGCTCTGATGAGTGAAGAAAGATGCTAATACTCACAAAACCTGTTGAAATATAAAGCTTCTGACAGTTTTATAAGCAACAGGTAATATGAGTATCAACATCTCACCCACTA
>JBHNNM010001179.1:0-607 GCA_048563625.1 Gammaproteobacteria bacterium
CTAGTGAATACCGGGGGACTATCCCAGTATCACAAGAGCCCATCATTCCCATTCCCTGTTATACCCAGTGCCCACCTGTCAAGTGTTGTACTGACTACAGGAAGTTCTCCTTTTCCCCCAACGCAATCAAGGATTGAAATGACCTCACTGAGGATGTGGCTGCTGCACCCACCCTTGAGACTTTTTGTTCACGTCTTCCAAAATCAGTACCTTTGGAGTAGGCCATGCCCCCAAGTAAGTAGTGTTGATGATGGCTAGGGCTGTGCCGGTCCCCCAGCGAGTAGCTGGGTTGACCTAGTTGGAGATGTGAAATACCAGTGGGACACTCAAAATTCAATGTTGTTTCATGTTTGTCTGTAAGAGTTTTTTCTTTCTTTTTCTTTGTGCTCTGCTGTTTGGTGTGCTTTCTCTTGAAACATTCAAGGTACAGTTTCTTTTTATACTGGAGGAGGTGGTATGAACTTCTGTTAAATGCTGGTTTTTTGACTGAAGTATGAGATAGCCAGTCGGAAGTGCTCAACAGGATTACAATCATCATACAATGCTTTAATTACAAGCCAACTGTATGTGATGCCTATCAAAAAGGAAGTTGAATGCAGTACTCTGG
>JBHNNM010001180.1:0-606 GCA_048563625.1 Gammaproteobacteria bacterium
TGAGTAGTGAAATATTTCTTTTCCACTTCGTCATTGCTACTGTCTTACCTATAAAGTACTGTTGTTTTTGAGGGATGGACAGTATCGTATCATGCATTAAAACTTAATCTGTAGCTGTCTTAATATTGTCCAGAGAGTGCTTACTTAATTTGAAGCGAAAGCTCTCTCTCTCTCTCTCTCTCTCTCTCTCTCTCTCTCTCTCTCTCTCTCTCTCTCTCTCTCTCTCTCTCTCGACTTGAACACAGTTCACCGTAACGTGCAGTCGCACAGATTTTTCGGCTCGTCAAGATTTCATTAATTTTGTCTGTAATTGGACTAATTACACGATGTCTTGTACACTGGAGTGCTACAGGACGCTCATAGGGGCATTCTGTTCCGTTCTGCAAAAAATCTTGACGAGAAAAGCCAGAATAGCAGCTGGAAGAGTAAGAGGGCTTCGTGTGAACTCGTACGCAGCAAGTATTGCAATGGCGACACTGCTGGTGTTGTTGATGATCGGCGGTGTTGAACCCCATCCTGGACCAACTGATGACAAGATCGCAAACGGAAAGAGAGACAGCACTTCTTCAGCCAATGATGGCAACCACAACGACCGGGGCAACGCCA
>JBHNNM010001181.1:0-605 GCA_048563625.1 Gammaproteobacteria bacterium
CAGTTTAAAGATTTGCCTGCTAATGATGAAATTAAAAAATACGGTCAAATTCATGCTCGTTATATGATTGAGCGTGAAAAGATTATGTATTATTTTGCACAGAAACTAACTATTGTTAATATAAAATAACGCAGATTAAATGGGGGTCAATACTTTTGCAACAAGGTTTCTTAGGCGGCCATCATCTCTGCGCCACTTTAGTATTTCTGCGATTTCAGCCTGCTCAGGCAGCATAACAGAACCCACGGTATCACCAAGAACACAGGCTTCATCAATAACAAAATCCGGCAGATTTTCGATATATTCCAGGAGCTGTTCGCAATAACGCCAGGATAAACCAGTGCCAAAGGAATGGTGTGACGGTTCATTCTCATTTCGCAGAAACTCAAGTGATTCATCTTTGGTATTTTCAACATTCAGCAGGCAAGCCCCGTTATCAATACCAGCGACAAGATCATCAACAGCATAATTCATACTGGCTAAGATGTAGTAGTTCCGACCTGATCTGACAGTCGGCTTGACTTAGTGAGAGTTTCCCGTTTTGATTAAAGGTGTGAATCTTTATAACAAAACAAAAGGAGACTCTCATGTTTCATACTAACAAT
>JBHNNM010001182.1:0-605 GCA_048563625.1 Gammaproteobacteria bacterium
GAGAGAGAGAGAGAGAGAGAGAGAGAGAGAGAGAGAGAGAGAGAGAGTCTGAGTCTGAGTCTGAATGGTTTATTGAAAAAGGCCGTGGGCCCATGTCAATTGTGGTGACGAACACAGTCAAGCAACTTTAAGTCAACGTAAGGTTCACAGGTACAACATTTGTCCAGACAAAACGGTATCGCGTACATCAAAAGCCTTGTGTAGAAAAGTAGCGAGTCGGAGTTGGAGATACTTGTTTTCAGAAGCAAACAACATTGACAGTTTAAAGAGTGATGGACATCTGACATATTTGCGTGGTATATATTTATCTCTTAGGTCATTGTACATAGGACATGATAATATGAAGTGAATTTCGGATTCAATCTCGTTGTTGCAAAAAGGACATGCAAGGTCTGCCTCAGTATTCCTAGCAAAGCGAAGCCTGTGGGGTCTCAGTTGTGAAACACCTAATCTTATTCTCAGCAAACAATTTCTTGCTTTTATATGCTTTAAATCGTGCAAAAATGGTGACATAGTCAAGCTTGATTTAAACGTGTTATACATAAGGTATCTTTCACTAGTAGCTATGGAATCAGACCACTCTTGTTTGTATTCGGTAATAAGTC
>JBHNNM010001183.1:0-605 GCA_048563625.1 Gammaproteobacteria bacterium
GCAGTACTGTCCCCCCGATTTCGACCTTAGGGTGGGGGACAGAGTGATTAAAACTAATCAAACAAAGGCGGACGCCTTCGCGGAGGTGTTGGCCGATGCCAGCAGCACCTACCACCTCCCCGCGGGCATGCAGGAGTATCGAGACTCCTATGAAACACTAAATCCGCTCCAGGACCCTGCTCCGGCACACCTGGCTGTAAATTGTCCCTTCTCTCGTGCTGAGCTGGAGACTGCTCTTTCATCTATTACAAAACTGAAAGTTTCTGAAGGTGTAGACCGTGTTTCCTATCGGATGTTGAGGGAGTTGCCGGAACCCTACATGGAGGCGTTGCTGGCCCTCTTTCGGCGCTGCTGGGAGGGTGGGGTGATTCCAGACGGGTGGAAACACGCCATCGTCACTCCCATTCCCAAGCAGGGAAAATCCCGGAAGGAGGTCGGTAACTACCGTCCCATCTCCCTCACATCCCATATAGGTAAAATTTATGAACGTATTGTAAAACAGCGACTTAACCACTTCTGCGAGAGTAAGGGAGTGATCCCTCTGTGCCAGGCCGGGTTCCGTACCGGCCGCGGGGTGTCTGACCACCTAGTGCGGCTGGGGGCGC
>JBHNNM010001184.1:0-603 GCA_048563625.1 Gammaproteobacteria bacterium
CACGTACGCACGGCGGCATGCACGCGCCTACCCCCCCACACACACACACAGTATCTCTCTCACACACACACACACACACACAAACAAAACAACTCGGACCGTTTCACAAGTCAAAAGCCCCCAAAAGTCGATACAAATGGGCAAAACAGATACTGCTGATTACGGCGACAGTAAACTAATAAATAAAAGCTTTTCTCTTTCAATTATAAAGGTATGATTCTGTTGTTACCTAGCCAACGCACGATCGAAGGGAGACAAGTGCTGAGCAGTGTCGAGGTCACGGGTCACAGGCACAGCGCGGTCACTGACAGTTCCATAGGAAGTGGCGCTTCCAAACGCTGCTGCAAGCACATTCTTTGCTGTTGCAGTAGTGGCACAAGCGGAACTGTTCAGTTTCAAATGATGGGTTTTATTTAGGCATCACATGAGTACACTGAATGTCGTAAAGACTTTACTGCCTAATCTACGTTGACTGATGGCCCAGATCATTTCATTGCCTGGCATCTATAGTCTAGAGAGAAAAGACTCATTCGCAGTCTGAACATACAACAGAAAGGTATTTACAGTCTGAACATACAAGAAAACGGCGTAGAGTGGTCAAAG
>JBHNNM010001185.1:0-603 GCA_048563625.1 Gammaproteobacteria bacterium
AACTGTGTTCTGATCAAAACACTTCTTTTTTTCGGACTTTTTCTCAGGTCTTTGTCTACCCAGCTATTCTTCTTAGTGGCGTCGCTCTTTTTAGTACTTGGTGGGACTGTCTTCTGTTATGGGGTCTTCTTTTAGGGAACTTTGCTGAGGTCTTCTTCCACCTAAGTGACGGTGTTCGTTTTAGCACTTGTGTAAGGCTCCTTCCTGTCAGAGTGTTTCCCTTCTTCCTTTTTCTTTATGTCGTTTTTCTGATTCTTCTCGGGACTTTTTCGTGGGTCTTCTTGTACTGCGCTTTTCTTCTTTCTGGTTCTGACCTTTCTAGCACTCCGTGTATAGGGCTACTTTGTCTTCTGAGGATGCATACTATTAATTCCTGCGTAGGTGACACGTGCCAGTGACTCTGATGGGATGATTTCACCCATAAAGGTAAAGAGGTCGTAAACAGGCTCAAGATCCCCCAGGGTCTCTCCACACTAATGTTTCGTCGGTGGAGTGAAGTTCCCTCAAGGGGAGGGGTCCGCGGTGATTCACCGTAAGAAAAACGCACCTGCTTTACAAAGACGTGACGTTTCGACTGTCTCTTTAGTGTCTTCTTGTTTTAGG
>JBHNNM010001186.1:0-602 GCA_048563625.1 Gammaproteobacteria bacterium
GGATTCACCCTGCCTGAAATAGCAACACGGACATAATAGTGTGGCATCTTTGACCAGCAGTCCACTCCACAGGCAAAACCTGGTATGGGTGTGGAGAGACCAACGGGGACAAGGGCCGGAACATTTTACCCGGTTACTAATGGCTGTTTCTGGTTACAAAAGGCAATCATAATAATTATGTGACCTACAAGTGAATTAAATTATGACCATGTCCTGGGCAAGAACAAGTGGCCATGTGACATAGGTATGTCTCCTGTCAAAATGATCACAATGACAAATTGGTTATATTAGCCTAGAAAATAAATACAGGTCTTAGAGGGGCTCTGAAACAACACACCTCATGCCCGTTACTCCATTATGACTGCCCAACAATGTTAAACACCAAGCTCCATGGTCCATGATCTTTCTCTTTTTAAGGCCACTACCCCCAGAGTGACAGCTAGATGTTTACCACATCCACATTAAAAGGTCTTTCAATATCTCATTTTTTTAGCAATGGTAGATCTACCTCCCTCCTACATACTTCCATATGACTCCCATCAGATTTTCATTCTCGTGTTTTTGGTAGTCTCCCCCCCCCCCCACCCCCGTGTGCTTATGTG
>JBHNNM010001187.1:0-601 GCA_048563625.1 Gammaproteobacteria bacterium
GTGTGGGTGTGCCCTTGAGCGGGGATAGTTCAGTGATAGGTTTGCTGATAGAGCACCGGACCCGTGATCGCCTGAAAGGTCACATCAAGTTTGGTGTTTGTACCAAGTGGGCGTTGCCAACGTAATCCGCCGGCCATTCTATTGGCCCCTGTTGAGGGTCCGGCACTGCCAGAACAGCTCTGCAGGAGGTCCAAAGAGGACCTGGCCGCACAGACAGCCAATGTCATCAGTACCTTAGATGTCCCCTGAGGACAATCCTGGAACACCGCAGAAGTTCCAGTTCAGCCACTTGTAAAAGCGGGCTGAAACGTCAGCTTAATAAGTTAGAGCGCCCAACCCGCACAGGCCTTAAGCACTTACAAGAGTCGATGCATACAACACACACACATGCGCGCGTACGTGCGCTCTCTCTCTCTCGGTATATATATATAGATATAGATATATATGGCCAGCACTGACACTATGATTATATTGGCTGCCGTGCTTTGGCCGTAACGGCCAGTTTCGCTCTGTATAATAAAGAGGATTTACTGTTGATGAACTGTATAGCAATGAGGGTTTACTGTATAGCCTACTGTTGATGAACATTGTTGTATTTTTG
>JBHNNM010001188.1:0-600 GCA_048563625.1 Gammaproteobacteria bacterium
GAACAAACACGTTCGTAAAATGAACTTCCAGGATAATTTACACAAAAGGGTTCCAACTGACTAGATCCGTTATTATTACGCAGTAAACTAGTATTGTAATAAATATTGGAAGTCGCAGTTACGCTTGTATACCTTGTTATAACGGGAACAGTAACACTGTTATACCTTTTCAGAAGGGGAACAATGAGCTTCAAATAAGCCTGGAGGACGCTACGCTACAAAGATCATCATTTACTGAGACTGGGATCGGGGCTGCTGGACATAGCTATGATGCGGAGGCCATGGGTTGTAGGGGTTGAAGTGCCAGGGGAAGGGATAGGGGAAGGGAGGCATGGGCGGGCCGCCGGAGTGGTGCCACTGGAATGGTGGGGGGCCCCTGGGCGGCGTCATGCAGTGAGGACCGTCATAAAGGCCATGATGGCGCAGCTGCGACCCCCGGTTCTGCTGGTTCTCCCCGGTTCGCATGGACATGCCGCTAGCAGGGTGCCGTGGCCATCGGTCCTGTGGGCACTCACTGAGTGGTGGCTCATGTGGCGGCGGGCCTCTAGCAAGGGGAGACCACCGGGCAGGAGGGGGGCCACTGTATGATGGCTCGAAACG
>JBHNNM010001189.1:0-599 GCA_048563625.1 Gammaproteobacteria bacterium
CTGTGTGGAGCGCCGTAAGCCAGGTACATGAAGAAAGGCTGACTGGTATTGGCCTCGTTGATGATCTTGACTGATCGATCGGTCAACAGCTCTGTCTGGTACTTGCCCTGAAATATGGCCAGTGAGATCTACCTAAACAAAGGATGTGAAGAGTTCTCTCTGGTATTGGCCCTGAAACGTGGCCAATGCGATCTACCTAAACAAAGGATGTGAACAGTTCTGTCTGGTATTGGCCCTGAAATATGGCCAGTGAGATCTACCTAAACAAAGGATGTGAACAGTTCTGTCTGGTATTGGCCCTGAAATGTGGCCAATGCGATCTACCTAAACAAAGGGCGTGGGTAGTTAACAAATCTGTCTGGTACTTTCCCTGAAATATGGACAGTGGGATCTACCCATGTAAGGTGTATAGTTAGTTATCAGCTCTTTCTGGTACTCGCCCTGAAATATGGCCAATCATTTCTTCCTAAACAAAAAGCGTAGACAGCTGGCTAACAGCTATGTCTCGTATTCGTCCTGAAATGTGGCCAGTTATATCTAGAAGACGACGTAGTCAGTCGTCAGCTTTGTCTGGTATTCGCCCAGAAATATGGGCAATC
>JBHNNM010001190.1:0-599 GCA_048563625.1 Gammaproteobacteria bacterium
TGTGTGTGTGTGTGTGTGTGTGTGTGTGTGTGTTCGTATGTGTAAGCAGGCGCGGCGCGCGTGCATGTGTGTGTGTGCATGTCAGTGTTAGCGCGTGAGAGTTTACTGGTGTATGTGTGTGCGAGCGCCCATATAGTTTGTGCGCGTGCACATGGCACGTGCGGTCGGAATACTATTCAAAATTACATTTAACACCTGAGTAAAAGTATGCCCTAATGGAAGAGCCCAATTGAAACTTGAGTTTTATGGAGTGTCCGCTGTTCTCTGATCCACTGCTGACAATTTTGACCTGACTTCTTCTCGGTGTGTGCACGGTTAGGCGTGAACTATTGATCATGTCTTGCACGAAAAACTAACCACTCGGAGTTGGCGGGATTTTGAAACTTTGCACGTGAACACGGGTTCATCCACCCCACAACCTATCCCGTCATGCCGCCGTCCACACTTTTCCCGCCTTTCCGACACTAAAGACTTCATGATTCTCGCCAGTCGGCTTAGCCATACCACACGACCACAACCTCTGCGAACTTGCAGCGGACCTGTCAGTTTTAACGTGGACTGTTTTAACTTTCGATCTTTCGTCACCCCCTGCCTCCATG
>JBHNNM010001191.1:0-599 GCA_048563625.1 Gammaproteobacteria bacterium
TCAGCTAAGCAAAATACTATACGACAAAGTATTGATCGACGCAGAATTACTTTAATCGAATCAAAACAACGTTTCACTACTACTAAACAAAGCGCGCCATGCAGACGACGGCTATAAAAAGAATGGATCTAGAAAGGCATCAGCTACTGATTAAGCCAGGAAACAGTGTCTGTACTGGAAAAGACACAAGCAAACAAAACATTTAGAATAATAATAATGTACATTTATCATGCGCTCATCAATGCCCTGAGCGCTCACATGATACATATTAACCTAAATATGATATTCTATACACATGTAAAGCATAGTCCTACCAAAACAATTTACATAAAGTATTATTTAAAATAATAATAATAATAATAAAAACGCACTACAAACACACACACACACACACACACATACACTGACTGTAGCAGAAACTGGGTACTGATATTAGTTAGGATGGAAATACTGTGAGAAGAGGAAGGTTTTCAGTTTAGCTTTAAAAGATGACAGGGTTGCGCAGTGTCTAAGGTCTTGTGGGAGTGAATTCCAAATGTGGGGTCCAAAGCAAGAGAAAGTGCGGAAGCCATGAGTCTTGCGTTTGTATTGTTGGATTT
>JBHNNM010001192.1:0-598 GCA_048563625.1 Gammaproteobacteria bacterium
CCGAGTCGCCAGGAGTCAGCCTGGGGAGCTGCTGAAGCCAGGCAGTTAAAGGTTATTGTGCAGGTTGTTAGAAAGCGGATTGTTTCCGGGCGATGTTGCAATATTTGTTGAAGATATCTACCAATGTTTTCTGTCACTGCTGCCTAGGCGAGAAGGCGTCCGACGTGGAACAGTCCTCAGCAGCAGGTGCCTAGCTTCCTGGCCGTCGCCCAGCACCACAGTGGACAGGAAGAGGACCAGTAAACGAAGGCATCATGTTGGTCAGTTGAGCGTTTTGCTCTTTCTTTGTCTTTTTCGTTTTCGAGGAGTGTGCACGGGTGTATGGGAATGGATGTGTGAGTGAATGTCTTTACCATGGCGTTCTTGTGCGTAGATCCTAAACCTTGTGGAAAAGGATGGGTAGGGCGTGACCTGCAACATCCGCGAAAACGACATCAGCCACCACGTGTCACCAGGACTCAGCCTGGAGAGGTGCTGAATCCAGGCAGAACAGGGTTATCGTGGAGGTTGTTAGAAAGGCCATTGTTGTCGGGAAATGTTGCAGTATGTGTAGAACACATCTACAAATGTTTTCTGTCAGTACTGTCCTAGGTGAGAA
>JBHNNM010001193.1:0-596 GCA_048563625.1 Gammaproteobacteria bacterium
AAATGAGGTTTAACCAATGAAAAAGCTTACTCTATCTATACTGGTATCGGCAGTACTGTTTTCTTCCACCATTGCAATGGCACAGGACAAGGAACAGTTAGTTCAGGAAAGCCGCCAGACCGTTAAGGCATTTGGCAAAACCTTAAAAGGCGAATTAAAAGCAGCGATTAAAAAAGGCGGGCCGGCCAATGGCATTGAGGTCTGTAATACTAAAGCCATGAAAATTACCGAAGCAGTAAGCAAGGAACATGGTGTCCAGTTAAGCAGAACCTCATTAAAAACCCGTAATGACAAAAATGCCCCTACTGAATGGCAGAAGAAAGTGCTGGAGGACTTTGAAGCCCGTAAGGCCAAAGGGGAATCACCCAAGAAAATGGAATACAGTGAAATTGTTGAAGTGGATGGTAAAAAGCAGTTTCGTTATATGAAAGCCATCGGTACCGGCCAGGTGTGTTTAAACTGTCATGGCGAAAAGGTGCTACCCGCGGTTGACGCAAAATTATCTGCCCTGTATCCAAATGATAAGGCTCGCGGATATCATAAAGGTGATATACGTGGTGCATTTGTATTAATCAGGGATGTTCAGTAAAGCCCCT
>JBHNNM010001195.1:0-595 GCA_048563625.1 Gammaproteobacteria bacterium
AAAGCTATTAAAATTAATGCTTTATACTGGTCGAGTTTATAATAAACCAGAACATGGAAAGACGTTTGAGGGAATTCTATACCGGATGCGAGTCGGTTGTCCGTGGAGAGATATACCCGAATATTTTGGTGACTGGAGTGCCATTTACCGTCGATTTAACTTATGGTCTAAAAAAGGGATCCTTATTCAACTCTTTAATGCCCTGAAACAGCTTTCTGATCGAGAATGGAGTTTTATAGACGGAAGTATTGTTAAAGCTCATCAACACAGTATGGGAGCGCACTCAGGTAAAAAAGAAGCTATTGGTAAAAGTCGAGGCGGCAATAGTACAAAAATCCATATGGCTGTAGATAGTTATGGGTTGCCTGTAGAGTTCATGCTGAGCGGTGGTGAGGTACATGACTGTAAGGTTGCCCCTGATTTAATTGAACTGTTACCAGAGTCTGAATATATAGTAGCGGACAAAGGTTATGATAGCAAAAGCGTTAGAGAAAGTATAAGCAATAAAGGTTCAATACCAGTGATACCACGTAAGAGTAATTCAAAAGTTGGAAATGATGATATGGACTGGTGTATGTATAAATATCGTCACCTG
>JBHNNM010001196.1:0-595 GCA_048563625.1 Gammaproteobacteria bacterium
TGGGCAGGCAATCGACTTTACTTTAGCAATATATTAATTAGTTCAACCTGAATAATACTGTTTTAAGCCTGACCTCAAGCCAGGTTTAACGCGGCTGATGTTCCGCTTTGATAAACCCCCCATCAAACCGGAAATAATTTTGAGCCACAAAAGCCGGAGCTTATTGAGGATCTTTCTTAAGTTATGACCAGCGGCTACCATAACCACATTAATGGCATCACCGACTACACCTTTGAGATAGCAGCGCTCTAAACGGCCATCGTTTTTCATATGACCGATTTCAGGCTCAATCGCACTGCGCCGTTTTAATGCCTTTTTAATACTTCGGGTAACGCCTCGCTTCTGACCTGAGATAAAAACTTTAGTATCTTTTACTTCATGTCCACGATAACCTCTGTCAACAAAGCATTGTTCCGGTTGGACTGTTGTAATCTGTTTTATCTGCTCCAGTTGTGGCAGCAAGGTATGTCCATTATAAGGATTGCCCGGACAACTTTGAGCCCCAATAACAAAGCCTTCTTTGTTGGTTACCGCGATACTGGCTTTAACTCCAAATTTATAAGGCTTATGAGCCTTGCCTTTACTGATACACTCA
>JBHNNM010001197.1:0-595 GCA_048563625.1 Gammaproteobacteria bacterium
TATTTGTGTACATTATTGTTGGATTTCATTCTCTGTAAGTTTCAAGTTTGATACTGGCGTGATCGTCTTCTGCTGTAGATTACAGCGGTGGTGTTATTTAGTTGATTGTGTACATAATTTGATGACAATTTCGTTTTGAAAAGTTTTGTTTTTGGATTTTTGAATTGAGAGTGTTTGTGTGCTAGAGGCTTTCTCCATGATTCGTGTTCACCGACTCTTGTTTGTTATCGCTGTGGCCGCTGGCCTGGTCAGCAAGTTCTCACACGTGCACGGACTTTCTGTGTTTCTTCACTTGTCCACCAGTTCAAACCCTGACTTTGAAAAAAACATGGATTTGACAGCTTTTGTAACATTAATCGATGAGTTTGTGACTCAAGGCACAAAGTTCAAACTATGCGCACTTGTGTTTCAACGCATCAACGACCTCGGTATTCTCAGTCGGCCAAAAACCAAACGAGGGACCCGGGCAGGACGACTGCATCGCCTCTGGCATTGCCTGTCCCCCTGCCTGGTACACCATGCCGTCACTCCACCGGGCGACCACCCCTCCACCACTGTATCACCTCTCCCCTGTGGTCAACCAGGCGACCACCCC
>JBHNNM010001198.1:0-595 GCA_048563625.1 Gammaproteobacteria bacterium
TTATTTAGAGAGGGAAAACTGGAAAGAGTAGGGGAGTAAGTAAGTAAATTGGTGTTTTATGCCTAGTCAAAAGGTGGGGGAAAGTGTGCAATGTATTAACTATTTCAAACAGGCAAGTTTGCAAATGATGATGGCACATATAGATCTCTGATCATCACTGGTCTGGCAGGTGTAAAACTAAAAGTTGATGATTGTAAAATTCCGCACCTCAGTGATACAAAGACATTTGAGAGAGAGAGAGAGAGTGAGGGTGTGGGGGGAGACGGCATTAACTGAAATATATCCAGTCATACTGTTGCATATGACTCTATGGTGTGTGTGTGTGTGTGTGTGTGTGTGTGTGTGTGTGTGTGTGTGTGTGTGTGTGTGTGTGTGTGTGTGTGTGTGTGTGTGTGTGTGTGTGTGTGTGTGAGTGTTTCCCAGTTGTGTCAGAGTATTTTGCATAAAGTGTACAGTTTTTCCGTTACTTTGTTACCCTTTATAATATTCCCCATCCCCACCACAAATGATCTCTTTGCACCACACACTCCCCACTGACCAAATGAGGTGTGATCACCCTCCCCAAAGGAAGAGCTGGTGGACAGTGGCGCTTTCC
>JBHNNM010001199.1:0-594 GCA_048563625.1 Gammaproteobacteria bacterium
CAATGCCCATCAGAAATTGGAAAGCAGCAATGTATCGATTTATAATCGAGTTTGAGGAGCAGTTGGCTCCTTATATTTAAATAAGAGCGGATACACAGTTTAATTTACACTGTCAAAAGGTTATTAACCGCAGACAGACTCTGTTCACTATACAGTTCAACAGCAGTCAGAAAACTATACCCGATAATAAAACTCACCAGCACAAGAAACAACAGAGCGGTTTTGGTAAAAAATATGTCCCTGGTTTCCTTTACCAGCAATATGGATAGAGGGCTCATTGCAGTGCCCTTATAAAAATCTGTTCCAGCGAGGCTTTTTCTACTCCAAGTTTATGTCGTAATGTTTCTAAGCTGCCCGTCGTTACCAGACGACCTTCATCAATCAGGGTGTAGCAATTACATATCTTCTCTGCATCATAGAGATGATGTATGGACAGGATAAAGGTTCGCCCCTGCTGGTTTTTTTCTTTAATAAGTGGCTCTTCTCCGCTCTGATGAGTGAAGAAAGATGCTAATACTCACAAAACCTGTTGAAATATAAAGCTTCTGACAGTTTTATAAGCAATAGGTAATATGAGTATCAACATCTCACCCA
>JBHNNM010001200.1:0-593 GCA_048563625.1 Gammaproteobacteria bacterium
TCCACTGGAGCCGGTTTACCCCATTGTCTATCTGGACTGCATTGTGGTTAAAATCCGCCAGGATAAACGGGTTATCAATAAAGCTGTTTATCTGGCTCTGGGGATTAACCTGGAGGGTAAGAAAGAACTGCTGGGTATGTGGCTCTCAGAAAATGAAGGGGCTAAATTCTGGCTCTCTGTATTGACCGAATTACAGAACAGAGGCTTACAGCACATCTTAATCGCCTGTGTGGATGGCTTAAGTGGTTTTCCCGAAGCTATCAATACTGCCTACCCTCAGGCCAGAGTTCAGCTGTGTATTGTGCATATGCTCAGAAATTCACTGAAGTTTGTGCCCTGGAAGGATTACAGAGCGGTTACAGCGGATTTAAAGCAAATCTACCAGTCTGCAACTGAGCAGGAAGCCGCAATGGAATTAGAGCGGTTTGCTCAAAAGTGGGAGGATAAATACCCACAAATCAGTCGGTCATGCAAGGCACACTGGCCCAACCTTATCACGCTGTTTGATTATCCTGAGGATATCAGGCGGGTTATTTATACCACCAATGCCATTGAGTCAGTGAACAGTGTTATTCGCAAGGCTATTAAGAACA
>JBHNNM010001201.1:0-593 GCA_048563625.1 Gammaproteobacteria bacterium
GCATCAAAAGACTCTTGGATCCTCGGAAGAGGATAGGCATCACCAATTGTCTTCGCATTGAGCCTGCGATAGTCGACGCAGAGGCGGATTCCCCCGTCTTTCTTGCGGACGATGACCACTGATTGCTGCCATACGCCTGCTGTGGTCTCCACTTTATTGACTCCGCTGCCTGTGTCTTGTCCTTTGACCACTCCGCACCATTACATTATATAAAAAGGAGGGAGATAACTCGAACTCGGGGGACTGATGCACCCAATAGGCTCTTTATGAAGGGAATACGACTCTCTCTCTCTTCTTTCTTTTCTCTCTTTTTCCTGGTCAGGTTTACTCTGTTTAAGGTCTTCCAGATCTAAATATAACATCTCAACAATAGACGATCTTCCGAAATCCAGGAGACTGCACTCGGTAAGTGCCTGCGGGTGTAGCGCAGAGCAGGCACGCTTTATTGGGGATACAGTAAAACCGCGGGAAAGATAGCAGATACTGGTAAACGAAGCAGAAAAGGCGTTAGAAATGTCGGTCAAGCACTGTTTGTGGGGTACATGCAGCTCTGATAGTAGGTTCCCCCGGTTTTGTAAAGGCGTCTGTTTTGT
>JBHNNM010001202.1:0-592 GCA_048563625.1 Gammaproteobacteria bacterium
AGAGAGCGAGGGAACAGAAGTGATTTTTGTTTTGATTTTTGGGTAAAACTTGTAAAGTAGCAATATTAACAGAGGTACTACTACTAGGCATGGATGTTGTTGAACTAATGAGAAAATGTGTTGCTTTGTGCAGATTGCAACAGCTACCGGACACCTCCTCTCCCTAGTCCATTTTAAATGGGACAAAAGGGATAAGCTTCAAAGACAATTAGATGAAAGGTAAGGGCACTGTTCACATAACCAATTGAGCACAGGACGCATTATGTGTCCTGTCATTGGGGATGGAATAAAGAACACCCTCACAACAGTTTTTCTTCTTCTCTTCTTCTTTCTATCAATTTATGGTCTAGTTTACTTGTAATCAACATTTGAAAATGCTGTTTCCCAGGTACGAGCGGTTCAACAACCTGAAGAAGATCAACCCCAACCTGAAGACCCTGTTGGCTGTCCGTGGCTGGAACCTGGCATCTACTCCCTTCACCAAGATGGTGGCCACTGCAGAGAGTCATCAGGACTTCGCTGACCATTCTGTGACCTTCCTCAAGTCCAACTCATTTGAAGCCAGGAACATAATTTGAATTGTTCATTAAAA
>JBHNNM010001203.1:0-590 GCA_048563625.1 Gammaproteobacteria bacterium
GCTGGCCGCTGGCCGATGTCAGGTCTATTTACATGGCAAACACATGCTATGGGACTACGCAGCCGGATTGCTTATTGCCCAGGAAGCCGGCTGTGTTGCCTGTACATTAGAGAATGAACCGGTTTTTGAGTTATCTATGTGTTCAAGGAATATAGTAGCAGCCGTGGATAATACGTTGTTTGAGCAATGGAAAATTTTTATTCTGAAGCTAAATTAATTATGAGATGTTTTGTTCAACAAAATTGATTAGCACTTACCGATGGTTAAGTTGATTTCTGTATCCACAAGGCTACAGTTAACGAATGTTTGAAGTCAAAAAAACAGATGTCTATTCTAAAGGGCTTGACAATCTGTGTAATATTAGAGCAAGAGCTAGAAAATTCTTGACAGTGTAAATTAAACTGTGTTTCCGGAATAGTATAGCCACATCATCATTAACCAACTGAGCTTTCATGGTTTTATCCATTGACCAGCCAATGACCATTCTGGAAAACAGGTCAATAACAACCGCCGAGGGTGTAAAAATAACTGTGTAAACGCTCATTGCGGTGGTTTAAGTCAGCAGTGGTTAAATGAACAAACCTGAAATA
>JBHNNM010001204.1:0-589 GCA_048563625.1 Gammaproteobacteria bacterium
CCACGGTCCAAAGTCTGCGCTCAAGAATGGCATTATAAAGACATTCACTCACACATGCATTCCCACGCGCCCATGCACACTCCTAAAAAACGGCACAAACAAAAACAGCAAAATGCTCAACTCACCGAACATGATGAATTCCTTTACTGGTCCTCTTCTTGTCCAGTGTGCTGGTGGGCGACTTTCAGGAAGCTTGGCACCTGCTCCACTTCCGAGGTCTTGTCGCCTAGGACAGTTCTAACAGAAAACATTTGTGAAAGTGTTCAACAAATACTCCAACATAGCCCGGCACAAAATATAATCTCTCAACTCACCAAACATGATGCCTTTCTTTACTGGTCCTCTTCTTGTCCAGTGTGGTGGTGGGTGACTGCCAGGAAGCTTGGCAGCTGCTGCTCAGGCCTGTTCCACGTCGGAGGACCTCTCGCCTAGGACAGTACTGACAAAAAGCATTTGTAGATGTGTTCAACAAAAATTCTAACATTTCCAGACAACAATGCCCTTTCTGTCTCCTCAATAACCTTTTCCCGGATGGCTTCAACAGCTCCCAAGCGTGACTCTTGGTGACTCGGACACGTGGAGCCTGATG
>JBHNNM010001205.1:0-588 GCA_048563625.1 Gammaproteobacteria bacterium
CTGTTCTGACAGCTTCCGTTTAAGGCGACGGCTACCATAAGTAGCACGACTTTGCTTAAACAAGCTCTTCAGCCTTTCTGTCAGTGTTTTATTTTCTTCTTCCCGGGCAGTTTTAGGGGCTGCCAGCCAGTCATAACAGGCACTGCGAGATACTGACATAAACCGGCATAATTCTGCTACAGGATAATCTACAGAGTGTTGCTTTATCCAGGCATATTTCACTCGATTTCTCTGGCGATATATGCCGTCGCTTTTTTTAACAGGTCACGCTCCCGGGTTACCCTGGCCAGTTCTTTTTTCAGACGCTTTACTTCATCGTAAATATGCTCATCTGTTCGTATTTTGTTCTGTTTTTCTTTGGCTGGACGGGTATATTTGCTTATCCAGGTATGTAAGGTATTAACATTTACATCCAGTTCTTTGGCGACTACTGAAACCGGCTTTTCTGACTCGATGGCCAACTGTACTGCCGATTCTCTGAATTCCGGGGTATAGCTCTTTGTTTGTCTTGGTTTATCTGTCATTTTGAACACACTCTCTTTTTAAAAGTATTTTAAGTTGTGTGTCCGGAATAGTATAGCCACTTCA
>JBHNNM010001206.1:0-588 GCA_048563625.1 Gammaproteobacteria bacterium
GTTAAGATACTTCTTGGCATGGTAAGTGTTCTTGTATGTTGATTTTTCACAAAACCATTATACTTGTTTAACAAATACCATGCTGCCTATTTTTTAACCACAAAAGATCAACAGCCCCTAATAGAAAACTACTGGAAGCAGATATATACCGTCTGCAGAAACGTTATGAGCCTGCTCTTAGCATTTATGAAAGCGTTTATTCCACTGAGCCTACACGCAAGATTTTATCTGCCATGGTAGATATGTATATTGCACTGGATCAGCCTGACAAGGCCATGGCAGCTCTGGAAAAGGCCCTCAATACCGATCCGGATGATATTGAAAGCCTGTTTAAACTGACTCATTATACCACGAAAAAAATCAACTGGATAAGGCCAGACACTATTACGAGCAGATCCTGCATAAGATACCCAACCATATTGTTACTCTCAATAACCTGTCCTAGATTTATATGGACACAGATATCGAAAAAGCACTGGAACTGTTGCAACAGGCTGCAGAAAAACTACCTGATGATAACGATGTCCAGTATCACCTGGCCTATACATACAAACAGTTAGGACAAACCCAAAAAGCAAAGGCTATCCT
>JBHNNM010001207.1:0-588 GCA_048563625.1 Gammaproteobacteria bacterium
TTTTTTTTGCCGGGCTATGTTGGAGTATTTGTTGCACACTTTCACATATGTTTTCTGTTAGAAGTGTCCTAGGCGACAAGGCGTCCGTCGTGGAGCAGGTGCCAAGCTTCCTGAAAATCGGTCACCAGCACACTGCACAGGAAGAGGACCAGTAAAGAAAGGCATCATCTTTGGTGAGTTGAACCTTCTTTTTTTTTCGTTTTATTTTTTTTGCCGGTCTATATTGGAGTATTTCTTGCACACTTTCACAAATGTTTTTTTGTTAGAAGTGTCCTAGGCGACAAGGCGTCCGTCGTGGAGCAGGTGCCAAGCTTCCTGAAAATCGGCCACCAGCACACTGCACAGGAAGAGGACCAGTAAACAAAGGCATCATGTTTGGTGAGTTGAGCATTTTGCTGTTGTTGTTTTTGCTCTTTGTTTTAGGAGTGTGCATGGGTGTATGGGAATGGATGTGTGAATGAATGTCCTTCGAATGCCATTCTTGTGCGCAGACTCTGGACCGTGGAGAAAGATGTCTAGGGCCTGACCTGCAATGTCCGCGATAACGACATCATCAGGCTCCACGTGTCCGAGTCACCAGGAGTCAGC
>JBHNNM010001208.1:0-587 GCA_048563625.1 Gammaproteobacteria bacterium
TTGTTGGCTGGACTACACTGTGGAAAGGCTGGTATCGTCTGCAAGACTGGGTAGATGGTATGATGATGGCACAATCCATCGCCTCTGAAGCTGTCTCATGAGATATGATCAAGAGACAGCTTCTAAAGAAGGGGGATCTTAAAAGCTTAATAAGTTAATTACTCACAGAGGTTATTTATGAAAACATGGCGCTGCATGATCTGCGGATTTATCTATGAAGAAGAAAAAGGTTTACCCGATGAAGGGATTGCTCCAGGCACCGCCTGGGAAGATGTACCGGAAGACTGGTTATGTCCCGACTGCGGACAGGGTAAAAGTGAATTCCAGATGGTAGAGGTTTAGCTCCTGGATTAATCCACCAGCCAGCGAACCAGATAATAGAGCATACAGCCTTCAGAAGGAGGGTGTAAAAATAACTGTGTAAACGCTCATTGCGGTGGTTTAAGTCAGCAGTGGTTAAATGAATAAACCTGAAATACCACCTTCATAGTGAACAGCCTACCTTCCAAAGTCAGGCTATCAAGGAGCTTCCTTTCAGGACTCCTCCTTGACACCCTGCCTTTTCCAGGTATTTGCTCACCATGGAG
>JBHNNM010001209.1:0-587 GCA_048563625.1 Gammaproteobacteria bacterium
ATGTAAATAACCGGTAGGGCTGGGGGCAAAGCGGGTTTTGACTGTCATTATTTCTCTCGGGAATTGGTAAAAGAGGTGTATTTTACAAACTTAGCCTGCACTCTACAAATACAAAGAAAAACTCATATAAAAAGCCAGAAAAAAAGCCAAAAAAATCAGTTTTTTCTCTGGACAATCTATTTTATTACCAGTATTATATATGCCTGTTGTTTGGGGCTATAGCTCAGCTGGGAGAGCGCTTCGCTGGCAGCGAAGAGGTCAGGAGTTCGATCCTCCTTAGCTCCACCAATTTCCTTTTCTGAAATTTCTCCGGAATAAATAAAGGAGTTTGGACAGGAAACAACATTCATAGCTGTTTTCACAGCGAAGAGAGGCTTGCAGGCATAGGCTGTTTATTTGTGTCCCCTTCGTCTAGTGGCCTAGGACACCGACCTTTCACGGCGGTAACAGGGGTTCGAGTCCCCTAGGACAGTGTAAATTAAACTGTGTATCCGCTCTTATTTAAATATAAGGAGCCAACTGCTCCTCAAACTCGATTATAAATCGATACATTGCTGCTTTCCAATTTCTGATGGGCATTGTCCATT
>JBHNNM010001210.1:0-587 GCA_048563625.1 Gammaproteobacteria bacterium
ATCCCTATCGTTATCTGGTGGATGTGTTACAACGGATCAGCATACATCCCGCACGGCAAGTTACTGATCTAACCCCCAGACTCTGGAAAGAGAACTATGCGAAGGCTCCGCTTTTATCTGAGCTGGACAGGTTGGAAAAATAGCAACACCGAATGAACGCTTACGAACGCTGAACGCTGAACGCTGGTAAGCGTTCAATCCAGACCGTTCTTCCATGAAGTGTTAAGATAAAATATTCTGAACCTCCCATATACTCCCTCAGGAGGTTCTATGACTCAAACAAAAACAGTCCGCCGCTCACCCCAATTCTGGCAAGAGCATATCCGTCATTGGCTAAGCAGTGGATTAATGCAAAAGGATTACTGTCATCAAAATGCTCTGTCCCCAAGCACTTTTCGTCGTTGGAAGGCTCATTATTGTAAAGGGATCAAGACCGGAAAATATCCTCAGGAGCTTTTTATCAGTGGGAGCCAGACATTTGAAAGCAGTCATTCTTTTATGCGCAGCAAAAAAATCTGGCTTTGCACAGAGCCTGCTAATATGAACCTGTCTTATACCGGTCTGCTTTCCCGGGTTAATCAGGTTTT
>JBHNNM010001211.1:0-586 GCA_048563625.1 Gammaproteobacteria bacterium
TGTTGTCGCGAAATATTCAAATTGTCGCTCGTATTGTACGCGAGCGGGAAAGGGAAAGAATAGAAGCACTAAAACAAGCCGCTTAAACAAGGAAGCTTATGTCAGGAAATCTACTGACGACAGGACAGGTCTGCCTAAAAATAGGCTCTGGCAGCCAATTTGGCTTGTCGGGTGCTGAGAGATGCCAATAGCCGTCAACGAGTACATAGCCTGGAGGCTAATTTCAGTTGCTAATGATGCCCTCCGTTTTAATTTTCTGCTTTTTCGGCCAATCACTATATAGTATTTAGTCATTATATTTTCCTTAATATGGAATTATTATCATTCTTATATTTTAAGGATAGATAATAATACAGCTTTTATCAAGGGTATTTAGAATTAATGATTGACTGAACGCACCTACGGTCAATTTTACCCAGTTCAGTTCTGGGAATACCGGGTACCGGGATAAATAAACGGGGCCGGCTGGCTGAAAGGATATTTTTTTTAAGCCATATTTTAAAGCTGTCAAGCTGCTTCTCTGTCAGAGATTCTGACACCAGTGCAACAATGGATTGTCCCCAGACATCATGTTTGGTACTGCCTA
>JBHNNM010001212.1:0-584 GCA_048563625.1 Gammaproteobacteria bacterium
TTTTTTGATAATGTGGTACTTCTCATTTGAAGCCTTTTTGTTGATGAATAATTGCCTGAATAACAACTATTTGATCATCAAATTGGCTTCATTTCAATTCCTAAAGATCATACCTATGAATGCGGGTTAATTAATACTTATTGATTGTAATAAAACAGAAAAAGCTGTACGCCTTTTCTGTTTTATTGTTTTGCACAAATTAGCTGAACCCCTTGAATAACAGGATACAGTTTTAAAATAGTATGCTGGCGCTGAGTCATGTCATACAGCCCCACTATAATCACTGGTATAAATACCCATAACAGAACATAAGCATCATCCCAGGTTTGTGCCAGTAACCAGGTAAAGGGTATGGCACTGATTGAGAAAATAAAATATAACTGACGAACGGACATAGGGTAGCTTCTTATTTTTGTCTTTCAGGATGTGTTTTAATTATAGATGAGAAAAAAGTTGAACAGACTTTGACAGTGTAAATTAAACTGTGTATCCGCTCTTATTTAAATATAAGGAGCCAACTGCTCCTCAAACTCGATTATAAATCGATACATTGCTGCTTTCCAATTTCTGATGGGCATTGTCCA
>JBHNNM010001213.1:0-584 GCA_048563625.1 Gammaproteobacteria bacterium
CCGTTATAATATTATTCATACTTAAGCTTTGTTTGATCAGGTTTTTTGGGTTAATTTCTTTGATCGATAAACAAAGCTTAAGTTCCATTTATATGGACACCATTTTGGAACAGTTATTTAGGAAAGAAATTGCAGCAGAATGCGGCTTTGGTAAATCAGCGATCAACCAAAATCCCAGGATTAAAAAAGCACTGCTGGAACTGGAAGATAAATTAAGGGAGAAAGGAATTCTCCCGGAAAAAGTTGAAAAGAGCAAAGAAGATAAATTACCAACTAGAAATATTAATCATGTAAACAATCAACGTGATTCAATACGCCTTAATAAACTGGAACAGGAAAATGCTGCACTTCGTGCTGAAAACCAACGGTTTAAAGAAACATTAAAACGTTATCAGCTCCTTGAAGAGGTTATTGCCGAAACGGGAAGGATGCCAAGATAATGCAAATTCCTGCATTAACTAATATGTAGTAGTTCCGACCTGATCTGACAGTCCTCCCGTTTTGAAGGTGTCTGTCAGATTAAACCTGAGCTAAATTTTTTTCAGCCCGGACTGATTTCCCATCAGTTAATGTTTCTATGGGTG
>JBHNNM010001215.1:0-583 GCA_048563625.1 Gammaproteobacteria bacterium
TCACTCCACCGGTGAAACAATAGTGTGGAGAGACCCTGGGGGATCTTGAGCCTGTTTACCACCTGTTTACGTATGTGTGTGAAATCACCCTGCCACAGGCTGTGACATGTGGACTACCCCCGAAAAGCTCACTAAAAGGAGAGAAACACTAGGAAATGCTAACCAGAACAAAACCACAAAAAGAACTGGGTACAATGTGTATGAAAAAACCCCAAAGGAAGCATTCAGATTGAAAGGAGCCTTATGAAATACTGCACAAAGCAAAAACACTAACAACAATAGTAGACAGAAGAAGGCCAAGGAAAAAGCCCTAAAACGAACCAAACTAGAAAGGAGCCCTACAAAAACACTCTGAAAAGAACAGTGCCTACAAGATGCTAAAATGAACAACAAAACCACTAAGAATAAGAGTTATGATAGAAGAAGGCCTAGCTAAGAGCTCTAAAAAGAAGCACTAGGAGTACACAGACAAGTGGCATCTTTGTAAAGCAGGTAGTTTTTCATACGGTGAATCACCGCGGACCCCTCCCCTTGAAGGAACTTCACTCCACCGGTGAAACAATAGTGTGGAGAGACCCTGGGG
>JBHNNM010001216.1:0-582 GCA_048563625.1 Gammaproteobacteria bacterium
AGTTCAGTGTTTGGTGCGACAACGGTCAAGAAGTTGTTGAACGTCATTTGGATGTTAGCGATGCACATAACCTCTCGGTTCCACTCGGCGTTAACGGCCATTTTTTTCCGCGTTGCCAGCAGGTGTGATAAACTGTCTTGAAGAGAATATAAGGTAATGTCCAAGAAGGCGGTCGGAAATTGCTGGGACATTTTATACGCCATTTATGTCACAAATATCAGCAGAATCATACGAACAGGGTCATACGAAGCGATAAACCCAAAATTTGCAACAGAAAATGAGTTATCATATTTGTGCTCTTCAGTGTGCCGTATGCTCCTTTCAGACATTTGATCTAGATCTAGTTTCCGAATAACCGTGCACGCTTCCCGAGTGCTGACATCTACAGAATAATCTAAGGACTGAGAATTCCCCCATTTACAGACTATTATTAGTCACTTTTGTTGCGAATGTTGGCTTCATTCGCTAGATATGACCCAGTCTGAGTGATTCTGATGATATTTGTGGCCCAAAAATGGCGTTTATAACGTGTTCCAAGAATTTCCGATCGTCTCCTTGGATATTACCGAATAGAGGAACGGA
>JBHNNM010001217.1:0-581 GCA_048563625.1 Gammaproteobacteria bacterium
TCTAAGATGCCAAAATATATTACTCATGGCTTGGTGCATAAAAAGGACTAAGTAAAC
Organism: Gammaproteobacteria bacterium; assembly: GCA_048563625.1. GTDB lineage: Bacteria > Pseudomonadota > Gammaproteobacteria > GRL18 > GRL18 > JANELJ01. Next base: position 58 of record JBHNNM010001217.1, read on the forward strand.
AAAGAGTAGGTAAACAAACAAGCGGTCAAAATGTTAAGGGAGAAAAACAGATTTGAAAAAGGCGGCGCGCACTGGCGGCTATCGCCGGTCGGCTGTGTGAAGGCCATGTGGCGTTACGCCACCCACACGCCGCGCTTCAAAACAAAAGCGTCGTCTGCTCCGGTTCCCGGGTTACTAAAGTACAGTAATGAAACTGCATTGATCCGTTAAGCGGGGTGGGATTATTGTAAAAACGTACAAAGAGCACTTGCTCACATCGAAACGCTCGCACTGGGCGTTTCCCTGCGGGTGGTACGGCGTCGTTCTGGTCTTCTTGATGTCGTAGGTGTCGCACAGCTCTTTCACCAGACGGGACTCGAAGTCTCGTCCCTGGTCGCTGTGGATCCGTTCCGGAACACCGTACCGCTGAAACCATTCATGGACCAGGACTTTGGCGACGGTGGCGGCTTCTTGGTTCCTGGTGGGTACGGCCTGCGTGAACTTGGTGAAAACGTCCGTCATGACAAGGACGTTTTCTCTGCCGT
>JBHNNM010001218.1:0-581 GCA_048563625.1 Gammaproteobacteria bacterium
AACTCATACCAGTCCCGGCCAATCAGTTCCTGACAACAATGATGACAGAACGTACTGCTGCTGAGCTTGTCATGCACATTGCCGCTGTAAACATAATAAAAGCCATTCTTTTTAGCAATATCCCTGGCTCTTAGTACCGAATCCAAAGGCGTTGGTTCCAGGTCAGTCATCTTGTAGTCAGGATGAAAAGCGGTAAAATGCCAGGGTACTTCCGGACCCAGATGCTCTATACCCCATTGCGTCATAGCTTCTATTTCAGCTTCAGAATCATTTAAACCCGGGATCAGCAGGGTAGTAATTTCAAACCAGACATCGGTATGATGGTAAAGATATTCCAGGGTATCCAGCACCGGTTGTAAATGGCTGTCTGTCTCTTTCTTATAAAATTCTTCTGTAAAGGCTTTTAGATCCACATTGGCAGCATCCAAAACCGAAAAGAATTCTTCCCGAGGTTCATCAGAGATATAACCAGCGGTTACAGCCACTGACTTAATGCCCTTTTCCCGACAGGCATGAGCCACATCCAGAGCATATTCATGAAAGATAACTGGATCATTATAAGTATAGGCCACACTTTTACA
>JBHNNM010001219.1:0-580 GCA_048563625.1 Gammaproteobacteria bacterium
GTTACTAAAGTACAGTAATGAAATTGCATTGATCCGTTAAGCGGGGCGGGATTATTGTAAAACGTACAAAGAGCACTTGCTCACATCCCCCCCTACTCTACCACTACCAGCGTCCTCGCTGAGTAAAAACACCAATCTGTCAGGCGACGTATTTAACGTAACAACCTAGAATGGGCTAAGATCTCCGGCTGAACCGGGAAACAAAATCAATCCTTTGACTAACATATATTTAATATGAGAGTCCGCAATTTCAAATAAGACCAAATCAGAGGCGGCATTATGCCTTAGATCAACAGAGGGTTGTTATTTAAACAATGATCCTCTAATATCTACAACCTACTGAAAAAGGCCTGAGTATATACTGAAGCAACCGGTCACTGAGTTATCACATTTCACAATCCATTTAGGTCACCAAAAAAATCCGCACTATTTGCCAGTAAAACAGGCAGTTAGACTAGAAGATTTGCATTTAAACAAAATTCTCCTAAGTACCGTTGTTTTCCGACACATTGCACCTACAAAATAGCCAAGATAAAAACATACCATGAACCTAGTAATACAGATGGCATCTGACATAAAA
>JBHNNM010001220.1:0-580 GCA_048563625.1 Gammaproteobacteria bacterium
ATAAATAGAGGTTGCGAGCGAGTGTCAGGCGTCACTTCGACCATGGCGGGCCTCGCGAGCAGATGGATTTTCACTCACAACAACTACTCGGATTCGGACTTGGAGATTGCTCGGAATTGGATTACCGCGGACAACTGTTTGTACGGTGTCGTCGGAAAGGAGATTGCGGAGACTACGAATACTCCTCATTTGCAAGGATTCGTGCATCTTAAGAGGAATAGGAGAGTTCGAGGATTAAAGAAGTGTTTGTTTAACGCGCATTTCGAGGTGGCGAGAGGTACCGACGAGGAGAATCAGAAATATTGTAAAAAAGGAGGTGACGTGTTGTTGGAAGTCGGAAAACCTCAGCCTAAAAGTGGAACTAACCGGAGTTTCGTGAATGCTACGGAAATAGCGGAAAAAGTGGGTGGAGGAGAGGATTTGTACGACGTGTTGTGTTCTCAAAAAGAGAAGTATTTGGTGGCTTTCGATAAGCATATGAAGTACATCGACAGAATGACGCAGATTATCAGGAATCGCAAAGGTGAGGAGGCGTTCGTCCAATATTACGGTGCTAATAACGTGGTGTTTTGGCCGTGGC
>JBHNNM010001221.1:0-580 GCA_048563625.1 Gammaproteobacteria bacterium
ACACGATCAGAACAAATGCTGGTTACTGAGCAATTACAACAGTGTCCGGTTGCAATTCAACGAACAAACTAACGAGCGGAGGAGCCTACGACGCTTGATCACACGCTAAGATAACATGGATCAAAAATAGTTGGGGGGTGTCTGCAACAGACGCTGCTGGGGAAAGTGTGGAGTCCAGGGGTGGTAGGGGTTAAAGTTCCAGGGAGTCTGGAAGGGGAAAGGAGGCAGTGTCGGCGGCAAGGGTGGACCGCCAGAGTGCCGCCACTGGAGGAATGGTGGGAATGCAGGCGGTGGCGTGTGGTGCGGATCAGCACCGTGGCCAAGACCGTCACGAGGCTGGGGTTGCTGGTTGTCCTGATGGTCTTGCAGCCGCGGCGCTGAGTCCGGTTTTCTTTGCGAGTCTTGCACTCGAAGCTCTGGCCGTTGTGACATGCGTTGTGACACTGGCGGAGAAGCCGACCCTCTTCTCAGCTGGTCAGCTCCACCGCCCCTTGCCACAACACTGTAGAGCCTGGCAGAATGGCGCTGTCTCTCCTTCGAGATGGGCGAGCAGCCACCCCGACTCCGTGAGAGGAAGGCA
>JBHNNM010001222.1:0-580 GCA_048563625.1 Gammaproteobacteria bacterium
AAAGGAAAAAGGGAAAGAAAGGCAAAAAGGGAAAGAAAGGGAAAAGGGAAAGAAAGGGAAAAGGGCTCTAGCCAGATTTCTGCAATGGACAATCAATATTCCAATGTTTAGCAAAAGGCTAGAAAAAGCAATAACATGGTCAAACAAAGCCTTTATGCGACAAACATCGCATTTGAACATCGCCCATAACAAATTTATAGTATCGGATCATCGCATCAGAGGAAAAAGCACAATACCTTACAAGCGAACTCACTGCCAATAATACAGTCTAGAGTATACGCTATCATCTGGTATGTAAAGTTGGATTAGACTTCATAAATTAGCTCCAAAAATGAGGAACATCAGTTCCAGCCTGTACTTGATGGTATGTAAAAACATCCATTAATATGAGGTAACTTTTACCTAAAAGCTTAAACCTCAATGACTTAAAGTCATTAATTCCACCGTTTATAAACAATTACGCCCTGAACAGACTATAACTCAAGTTGCTGCACACGACTGTGTCCGTTAGACCAATACAACCAAAAATCACTTCATTATCTTTCAACCAAAAAACAGTAAACACTATATATATAAAATA
>JBHNNM010001223.1:0-580 GCA_048563625.1 Gammaproteobacteria bacterium
CTTGGATGTTGCAGAAGTAAAACATAACGAATCACATCCAGAATCTGGGCCTGCCATGCATGCTTACCGATCATTACACGTGGGAACTACGTCGCAAGGAAATGAACAAAGCTTGTCAGTGCGCATGCCCTGATGGGATAGCCCCGTCTAAAATTAGCACGTAGTGATACGGGAGCTGACGTTTTAATTTTGCTCTCGGCGCGAAGTCAGCCACTTTTGTCTCGGCATCTGTCAAGGTGTATACGTTAGTGTAGGTAGTCGAAGTCGCTTCGCCAGGCCACACATCGGCTCTCAACCAAAGAGCGGGCAAGGGTCTAATTACGATGAGGTGACGTCACCTCGCGTGAACAGCCCATCTGTCACAGCAAAGTCCACTTCATGGGAAAGTGTCAAGTGGACTGGCAGCCAACTAAGGGCCTGTGGAACTCTTTAAAGTGATGACCAGGGTCCCCTCAGCTTTTCAGGACGCGATTGGTGCCTTAACGGGACAGGGTATCAACATGTGTGTGTGTGTGTGTGTGTGTGTGTGTGTGTGTGTGTGTGTGTGTGTGTGTGGGTGTGTGTGTGTGTGTGTGTGTGT
>JBHNNM010001224.1:0-580 GCA_048563625.1 Gammaproteobacteria bacterium
CCAGAGGGATTCGGGATACCGAATATTTTAAACTAAAAATCAGGCAAACCTCCATTCCTGATGAGCAGAGCATGTTCTATTTTGGACAAAATCTCACTCATTAAAGCGGAGAACAACCCATTTATATCTTTTACAGCACTGAAAAAACTCACTGGGAAAGTGCCTATCACCAGGCCGATTCAGCCCTCTACGAGGCCAAGCGCAAAGGTCGTAACCGGATAGAAATTATTCAGGATAGAAGTGAAAAATAATGTTTCTGAGACAAACAAAAAGCCGCCAGGATTGCTCCGGGCGGCTTTTCTGGAAAGCTAAAAAAATAATGGTTTAAGCAGAAGCAGCTTCCGCTTTCTTGTCATACCACTTCTTAACTTCTTCATCCCAACCATCCATACGTACGTATGAACACTGACGTGGCTCACTGACCATATTGGGATCCAGGTCTATACCTAAACCTTCTAGGTAGTTAGTCCGCCCTGAACAAATCATAGTGTATTGATTTATAAGGAAATGTTGGTGAGTTTTGGGTGTTAAATTTGCAAGTTTTTGGTAAAATAAGCCTTATTACCTTGCAAATTTCCAG
>JBHNNM010001225.1:0-579 GCA_048563625.1 Gammaproteobacteria bacterium
AGTGGGTGAGATGTTGATACTCATATTACCTATTGCTTATAAAACTGTCAGAAGCTTTATATTTCAACAGGTTTTGTGAGTATTAGCATCTTTCTTCACTCATCAGTGCGGAGAAGAGCCAGTTTTTGTATAACAATATCACTTAAACGGGCAAATCGACTGCTCAGTGACTCAAAACGCTCCTGTTCTTGTAGTGAATATCGTGTTTTTTTCCCGAGTTCCAGGCAACGCTGATAAGAGAATTTAAGGCTCACTTCGGCTTTGTTCATAAGTATAAGTTCATATGCAAGCAAGCTGAAGCGATGATTGTTATCTGTATTAGGTGTCATAATAGTTTTATTGCATTTTCCAATGCGACTTTGGCAAAAAGATCGTGTTTACCATGAGATGTGACCAGGTCAATTTTTTGATCGCCAATTTTTTCTTTTATACAAATTTTTAATAGCAACTTTTCATTAAAGTCAATTTTATCGCTGATAATGAATAAATCAATATCGCCACCTTTTTTCTGATCATCTGTACGACTGCCAAATAAATAAACCTCTGCCTGTTGATCAATAGCATTTATGCAGTTTTTTA
>JBHNNM010001226.1:0-578 GCA_048563625.1 Gammaproteobacteria bacterium
ATGTTTGATTAAGAATACCTAGGTTTTTTAACACAAACACTTATTAAAATTACGCCTTTTAATATAGGATTGAGGTAGCGCATCCCCCTTTTTCAAAGGGGGACTGAGGGGGTTTAATGGACAAAACCACACATGCTTACGCCAGAAAAAACAGAAATAACCCAACCGTACCAGAAAAGAAAATATGGTACGAAGTTCTTGCCAGAAAACAAACAGGATTTAAATTTCTTCGACAACATCCTATTGATCGCTATATTGCAGACTTTTACTGTAGAGAACTAAAGCTGGTGATAGAGATTGATGGCGACTCTCATAGTGCTCAAATAGAATATGACCGGTTAAGGACTGCTTGCTTTCAGAAAAGAGGTTTGAAAGTTATTCGTTTTACTAACAGGGATGTTTTAGCAAATATTTCTGGGGTTAAGGAGTGTTTGTATCAGGAAATATTACAATTAAAAGCAACCCCCTCTGTCCCCCTTTGAAAAAGGGGGATGCTGTACGTCATGAGGGTTCAATCACCTTGTTTCAAATTGATAGGTGGGGAATTTTAAAGCTGTTATTTTTAGAAAAATGTACTA
>JBHNNM010001227.1:0-577 GCA_048563625.1 Gammaproteobacteria bacterium
ACAAACTATTTCAGTGTCTGGGTACTTGTATTTCTAGTAAACAGTTCAAGTCCCTGGCTTGTAACTTACAAAACTGAATGCAGAAGCAGAAAAATATTGCCATACACTGATAAAGTACATAATTTCAAAATAATGGGACAGGAACTAAGGTTCATCTAATAGAGTAGCAGTGTTCTCTGACATTGTGCAGTGTACATATTCATTCTTCATGAGAATTTATATTGACAAACTGATAGGCAATGCCATTTGTTAAAATGCAGGTTAGGTTGGCTGTTGATGAATTAACTTTATGAATTAATCTGTCAATGCTGGTAGTCATGTTTGATTATTTATGTTACTTATAGTAAGTTGAACATTTTCCACTCTTCTTTGAGTAGCTGTGCTCACTGTCTTTGAAGGAATCACTAGTCAAGCTGCTTAGGGTCACATTCAAAAGACTTATAACTTGAGTCAGACAGTGTGTGTGTGTGTGTGTGTGTGTGTGTGTGTGTGTGTGTGTGTGTGTGTGTGTGTGTGTGTGTGTGTGTGTGTGTGTGTGTGTGTGTGAGTGTGTGTGTGTGTGTGTGTGTGTGTGTGT
>JBHNNM010001228.1:0-577 GCA_048563625.1 Gammaproteobacteria bacterium
TACAAGTGAATTCACCCTTTCAGAGTCTGTAGGTGACACAGACATACATGTATGTGGCATCCTTTTGAAGCAGGTTATTTTTCTTACGGTGAATCACCGCGGACCCCTCCCCTTGAGGGAACTTCACTCCACCGATGACACAATAGTGTGGAGAGACCCTGGGGGATCTTGAGCCTGTTTACGACCTGTTTCTATTACAAGTGAATTCACCCTTTCAGAGTCTGTAGGTGACACAGACATACATGTATGTGGCATCCTTGTGAAGCAGGTCGTTTTTCTTACGGTGAATTACCGCGGACCCCTCCCCTTGAGGGAACTTCACTCCACCGACGACACAATAGATATAGTGTGGAGAGACCCTGGGGGATCTTGAGCCTGTTTACGACCTGTTTCTGATTACAAGTGAATTCACCCTTTCAGAGTCTGTAGGTGACACAGACATACATGTATGTGGCATCCTTGTGAAGCAGGTCGTTTTTCTTACGGTGAATTACCGCGGACCCCTCCCCTTGAGGGAACTTCACTCCACCGACGACACAATAGATATAGTGTGGAGAGACCCTGGGGGATCTTGAGC
>JBHNNM010001229.1:0-577 GCA_048563625.1 Gammaproteobacteria bacterium
ATAGCTGAAATCAACAAAATCACTAAAGACAGAAAAGCCTTAGAACAAACCCGAAAAAAGAACTAAGTATATCAAAACAGCCCTGGAAATTGCCAAGAACAGAATTGCTAAACACAAGAAGACCAAAGAACAAGCCCTGGCTGAAAAAGCTAAACGGTGAATGGATCCAAGCTCAGCAAATTGGTGAGAATAGAACCAGTAAGGAAAGAGCTGGATGGAAGACGGCCCAGCAAAAAAAAAGAAAAAGACAAAAAGTCACACACAGAAGAGAGAAAGGAGCCTTTACATGAGAAAAAGCAGTCATACTAAGCAGTAAAAGGAACAAAACCACTAAGAAGAATAGCTGGGTAAACAAAGACCTAACAAAAAGCTCTAAATGGAAGTGTTTTGAAGAGAACAGCGCTGTACAGAATGCTATAAAGAACAGAACCACTAAGAACTGGGTGGAAGAAGACCTAAGCAAATTCCCTATGAAAAAAAGAAAGACACTAGAGAGACAGTCAAAATGTCATGTCTTTGTAAAGCAGGTCTGTTTTTCTTACGGTGAATCACCGCGGACCCCTCCCCTTGAGGGAAC
>JBHNNM010001230.1:0-576 GCA_048563625.1 Gammaproteobacteria bacterium
ATAGTTCTTGGCATGGTAAGTGTTCTTGTATGTTGATTTTTCACAAAACCATTATACTTGTTTAACAAATACCATGCTGCCTATTTTTTAACCACAAAAGATCAACAGCCCCTAGTAAATCATATGATTTACTATATCGGAATGCTCTTGTTATTAATCTGCTAAAGGGTAATCCAGTCAGTCACAAAAGAGCGACAGGAATTAGATTGCAATATAATCCATCAATGCTTCAGAACCAACTGTACCGGTAAGTTCAATATTCATAACACTGTCAAACTCAGCTGAATTCAAATCACCAAGATATTCCACTAATACCAGATGTGGATCCAGTGAACCTGCGGGCATTTTGTGATTATTTTCCGGATAGGAATCAAGGTAATCATCGGGGTATTGATAGATTAGCGATACAAGGTCACTAGGTAATCCCCCCGAAAAATAATTCTTTTCATAAGTACTGCTTAGCCGGTAATATTTATTACCATAAAATACAATTAGTTATGGTAAAATAAAACCTTGAAGATTTGATTGGCTAATTTTAACATCCTTTGAATGTGTTTTATAAGTGATTGTTATTAA
>JBHNNM010001231.1:0-576 GCA_048563625.1 Gammaproteobacteria bacterium
GTGCCATAGTAGTAAAAACACCTTGAAAATAACAAGTCGTGCGGACCGACGGTTTGAACAACTGCGTGCTGCACGCTCCAGTCAAAACAGCCAACAAACATTCCACAGAGCATGTCAGGCACTGTCACAAGTACTCAACCGTAAACTCAAAATATGGGCGTCTTGAATTTCAAAACAAACAGAACTGTCTCAAATCCCACACAAATATACAAATAAACAAAGCATAATTCAAAACTGCCACCGTGTCGGTGCAAATACAAATAAAATTTAAAGAAATCAAGTATTCTTGTGATGAGCAAACAGTCTTGCATAACAAAATTCGTTGTTTGTTCATCTGCACCCACGGTCCTGGTTGCTACCGTAATACTGAAGATAATTAAACGGACAGGGGCGGGGACAAGAAAGGTAACCAGGTAACCCGGAGGAGAGAAAATGAAGGGGGGAGAGAAAGAAAAAAACAAACTGTTCTATAGTATTACTATACAAATTCAAAGAGAAAGCACTCGGTACATAATACCTCACGGGCAAGATCATGTCTTCCTTAGTTGTCTTCATCAGCGCTCATCGCATTTGAAT
>JBHNNM010001232.1:0-575 GCA_048563625.1 Gammaproteobacteria bacterium
AATCATGTAAAATATCAGATTTCCTTTCAATTTGTAGCTTTATTAAAAAATAATAATCCAGATTTAAATCAAGCTTGGTTTTGTGTTTGACGAAAAAAATGAATGGCGATCACCAGCAATTGCGGTCATTTCCAAAAACGATCAAACCACTCAAAAATATAAGTTTTAATCACCTTCAAAACCAATATTTGTATTCTTTAGTTGAATATTTGACACATATTGATGTGGCTATACTATTCCGGACACACAACTTAAAATACTTTTAAAAAGAGAGTGTGTTCAAAATGACAGATAAAACAAGACAAGCAAAGAGCTATACCCCGGAATTCAGAGAATCGTCAGTACAGTTGGCCATCGAGTCAGAAAAGCCGGTTTCAGTAGTCGCCAAAGAACTGGACGTAAACATTAATACCTTACATACCTGGATAAGCAAATATACCCGTCCAGGCAAAGAAAAACAGAACAAAACACGAACAGATGAGCATTTTTACGATGAAGTAAAGCGTCTGAAAAAAGAACTGGCCAGGGTAACCCGGGAGCGTGACCTGCTAAAAAAAGCGACGGCATATTTCGCC
>JBHNNM010001233.1:0-575 GCA_048563625.1 Gammaproteobacteria bacterium
AAAATGCTGGCAGAGCCCATCCTGAACGGGATAAGTCTACTGGACTTTATCAGTTTGGTGTAGAACCTAATTATGGAATTTCATCCTGATGGGTAAATCATTGAAACGAAATGATAAAATCATTAAAGACATACCTATGAATTTTGAATAGTTACAACATTTCTGTTTTGGGAAATTTAAATATACAAAATCACAGCCTTATTAGAGTGAAACAACTAATTTTGACCAGGAGAAAATTATGAAAAAACATCAGCTTTGTTTATTAGCATTTCTTGTTTGCTTGAGTGGTTTTTGGTCAACACAGATTTTTGCAGGATCCATTGCCAGTCTTGCACAAATTGTTTATATCAAGGCCAATGATCATTGATCTGTCAACACTTTTCCGGACACTTTTTTAAGCCATTTTCTGTAGTTCTTCGTAATCTTTTGGTGATAAATAATCATTGGTAGAATACAGTCTTTCCCTGTTATAAAAGACTTCAATATATTCAAATATCACCTGTTTAGCTTCATCCCTGGTTTTGAATTTCTGATGATGCACCAACTCAGTTTTCAGGGTGTGGAAAAAGCTTTCT
>JBHNNM010001234.1:0-575 GCA_048563625.1 Gammaproteobacteria bacterium
TCTGCATCTGTCCAAGAACTCGAGCGGCTGTGCCGGCTCCCTTTGGATTGTTAATCGTGTTTCGTGTGGATTCCCTCTGCTTTGTTTTCCGAAATTTGTACTACTAGTTCGTTTTGTTGTTCTTGTTGTTTTCAGTTGTATGCGCCATTGTCCTCTGGGATATATATATGTAACATTTAAAGGAACATTTAATCACGCAGAGATTTGAATTTCTGCATTTTTCAGTTCTAGGAACGGATTGTTAGTCAGGGTTTAGCATGTCCAGCGACTGTCTCCGAGTCGGTCACCTTAATGTGTACCACATTCAGAAAGAAATTCATGATCTTAATGTCAGGCATTCAGGCACTTATACATTGTTCGCATGCACATACTATGTACGTACTTTTTTGTTAGGATTGTCACTGATTTGTTTGCTGGACCATTTAATTGTTTGAATTTTACTTTGGAATTGTGTGTGCGTGCGTGCGCGCGTGCGTATGTGTTTGTCTCCCTCTCTCTTTTCTATTTTTTCCCAATATAGTTCATTTTTGTTGTTTATGAACTCTTTTTGCTGATGACTATTTAGTTTATTATAA
>JBHNNM010001235.1:0-574 GCA_048563625.1 Gammaproteobacteria bacterium
TGTGGGTATGTGGGTATGTGGGTATGTGGGTATGTGGGTAAGACGGAGCTAAATAGCTGATCCTAAAAGGTGTCCACCCCTATAACCGGCTCTTCTCCGCTCTGATGAGTGAAGAAAGATGCTAATACTCACAAAACCTGTTGAAATATAAAGCTTCTGACAGTTTTATAAGCAATAGGTAATATGAGTATCAACATATCACCCACTATTTTGGGACTGGGTGGTGTCAATGGCCAACAAAAGTGATCCAGTTTTGGCCAATAAAAGGAGGGGGTAAAAATAACTGTGTAAACGCTCATTGCGGTAGTTTAAGTCAGCAGTGGTTAAATGAACAAACCTGAAATACCACCTCCATAGTGAACAGCCTACCTTCCAAAGTCAGGGTATTTGCTCACCATGGAGGCGGAATTTCTCTTCGACGGTAATCCCCCCGAAAAATAATTCTTTTCATAAGTAGTGATTGGCCGAAAAAGCAGAAAATTAAAACGGAGGGCATCATTAGCAACTGAAATTAGCCTCCAGGCTATGTACTCGTTGACTGCTATTGGCATCTCTCAGCACCCGACAAGCCAAA
>JBHNNM010001236.1:0-574 GCA_048563625.1 Gammaproteobacteria bacterium
ATTATGAAACCAACAATTGAAAGAATAGGTCTAAACATTCTCAATAAGAGATAAAAAAAAAAACAGCTTAAGAATAGCTGGATCAACGTTAAAGGAGTAGACAATGTAGACAATACCAGGGCAAATGAGACATACTATCAAATTTCAAGCCAGTGTCCGATTCACTGGACAGGTTGCTAGAAGAGAAGCAGAAAATAAGTTCAGTAATTAATTAGGCTCACATTCTTAGTTGCATGCAAAACACAACATTGTTCTCTTGCAAAATTACTCTTGTTGCTTGCAAAAAACTTGCTGAAAATTTGCAAGTTGCTTTTGACCATCTCATTAGAAACAACAACAACAAAACAGTTTTTTTTAAAGTTTTGTGCGATTTGATCTGTATTTCTAATACATTGGCATTTCAGATGATTTTTTTTTTTAAAGCTAAAATGTAGTTTTTCTTGTGGAAGATATAAATTTATTAAAAACAAAATTAAAAGCTAAGCGTTGAAGGAATATTCTTGAAACAAATTCTACATAACAATAAAAGTACACCAGGCATTTGAGAATTTTCTTTAAAACCATCTCCAACAAC
>JBHNNM010001238.1:0-572 GCA_048563625.1 Gammaproteobacteria bacterium
GCACGGCGGCATGCACGCGCCTACCCCCCCCCCCCCCCCACAGTATCTCTCCGGCTCACACACACACACACAAACAAAACAACCGACCGTTTCACAAGTCAAAAGCCCCCAAAAGTCGATACAAATGGGCAAAACAGATACTGTTGATTACGGCGACAGTAAACTAATAAATAAAAGCTTTTCTCTTTCAATTATAAAGGTATGATTCTGTTGTTACCTAGCCAACGCACGATCGAAGGGAGACAAGTGCTGAGCAGTGTCGAGGTCACGGGTCACAGGCACAGCGCGGTCACTGACAGTTCCATAGGAAGTGGCGCTTCCAAACGCTGCTGCAAGCACATTCTTTGCTGTTGCAGTAGTGGCACAAGCGGAACTGTTCAGTTTCAAATGATGGGTTTTATTTAGGCATCACATGAGTACACTGAATGTCGTAAAGACTTTACTGCCTAATCTACGTTGACTGATGGCCGAGATCATTTCATTGCCTGGCATCTATAGTCTAGAGAGAAAAGACTCATTCGCAGTCTGAACATACAACAGAAAGGTATTTACAGTCTGAACATACAAGAAAA
>JBHNNM010001239.1:0-572 GCA_048563625.1 Gammaproteobacteria bacterium
ATTAAAGGAGCCCTATGAAATGCTGAACAAAACAAAAACACTAACAACAATAGCTAGATAGAAGACAGCCAAAGAAAAAGCCCTAATATGAAACAGTCAAACTGGAAAGGAACCCTACAAAAACCACTCTGAGAAGAACAGAGCCTTAGAAAATGCTAAAAAGAGCAACAGAATCACTAAGAAGAAGAGTTCTGATAGAAGAAGGCCTAGCAAAAAGCTCTAAAAAGCAGCACTTGGAGAACACAGACAAGTGGCATCTTTCTAAAGCAGGTAGTTTTTCATACAGTGAATCACTGTGGACCCCTCCCCTTGAAGGAACTTCACTCCACCGGTGAAACAATAGTGTGGAGAGACCCTGGGGGATCTTGAGCCTTTTTACTACCTGTTTACGATTGTGTGTGAAATCACCCAGCCACAGGCTGTGACATGTGCACTACCCCCGAAAAGCACACTAAGAGTAAGAAGAGAGAAACACTAAGAAATGCTAACGAGAACAAAACCACTAGAAGAGCTGGGCACAAGAAGGTGTATGAACCCCCCACCCCCCACTCATGAAGCATTCAGAATTAAAA
>JBHNNM010001240.1:0-571 GCA_048563625.1 Gammaproteobacteria bacterium
GTATTCTGACTGTGTCCGGTTATTTTGTTTTGTTACGAATGTCCTAAATGTTACGAACGACCCACATAATTGTCAAATTTCTGTCCTCGTCATATATTTTCCACAAACAAATGCTTTCTTAGCCACTAGTAAGTGATATAAATGGCATTGGTAGTGTGCTTTGTTTACTTCATCGTATTATGGCGGGAAGGGGGCAATTTCAGATTGTGGACACAGTTTGTGACTGTGTCTGTGTTACGTGTGTCCAGGTGTCTTTTGTTACGTTAGTCTGCAGTCCGTCTATGTCTGTAATTATTGCTGATTTAGCTAAGCGGTGGATTTAAAAGTTGAAATGGCTCACAGCTTACCTTTCAAGTGGTTGTTTACAAACTTTTACGTCCGAATGGAGGGGCTTGTGCATATTAAACAAGTACTCTGTAAACTTTGTAGCAGGTGAACGTAACATGGGCACAGTGCTACCCCCCGTCCCCCTTTCCTTTGTTTTGCAGTCTTATTTTTGTTTCCTTTCCGCATTAAATGTAATAGTTAACTTGCCACTGTAAAAAAAAAAAAATTTTTTTATTGATTAACT
>JBHNNM010001241.1:0-570 GCA_048563625.1 Gammaproteobacteria bacterium
AAGGGGGACTTAAGAACAGAGTAATTTCTGGATGTACTCTAATTAAGCAAAACATGGTCTGATCAAGAACCCCTGACGAATAAAAACACTATGAAAAAACAGGACATCCGCTACTCCGTTGGCATTAAGGTTATTTTACCTCTGGCCATTATCTTTCTATTGGCCATGGGGCTTTCTAACTGGTTTTTCAGCAATCACCTGTCTGAACAGATCCATGAGGATGTTATCAAGCAGACTCAAAGCACTGCCACTAACTTCTTTGACAGCCTTAATACCATGATGCTGACCGGTACCATTAGTAATAAGCAGATACTAAAAGACAAGGTGCTGAAAATACCGGCCATCAAGGAATTACGGGTTTTACATGGTGAAGGTCATTTACCCGGTACTGTACAGAGTGCTGAAAATAAAATTCAGGATCAGTTAGATGAACGGGTCATGCAGGGCGAGGAAGTGATTGAATGGGGTGAGCAGGACGGCAAACTTATTGGTGCCGTGCGTATTGTCTACTCCATGGAAAAAGAACAGGAGGAAATTGATTCTGCACTGTGGACAGGTATTGTAATTAGT
>JBHNNM010001242.1:0-569 GCA_048563625.1 Gammaproteobacteria bacterium
ACATGCCGTGATATCTCCAGGCCTTTTCCCTTCTTTCTCTCTGTTAGACCCCGCTACTAGAAAATCCAAGCTGAATCCATGGTAGCTCAGTGGTTTGATTGACATTTGTTAGTGATAAAGATGGGTGATACTTCAACAAATACAGTATCAGGAGCCCTCCTACCCGCTGTCCCCCCCGCAGGCCGGCGCCGGCTCTTACGCCTGAAGAAAGCCAGCCGCCGGACTGTTTACGTTACCGCACTCCTGGTCACTGGGCAGCGGTACATATCGCAAAGAAGAAAACTCTCCTTAGCGTTGCAGTTTTAACTGCCTCTCTGCATAAGGCAGAATAAAACTTCAGTCAGCAAAGACTGAATGCAGTATAAAATGCCCGCTGTTTTTGAGTAGATTTACTGTCAGTTATGTCTAATGAGCATTTGTAATGAGTGTGTATAGCTTGTTTAATGCTCATGCGCTCATTTCGTTTGTACAGTTTTACTTGAACATGAATAAACTTCAGTTAAACCCGAAGGCAGAGTGCAGTATGCATGCACTTCAGTCGGCACCTTCATACGTGTATGCTGTAATCT
>JBHNNM010001243.1:0-569 GCA_048563625.1 Gammaproteobacteria bacterium
CAGTTATTTTTTGCTCTGTGCTCTTATGGCTCTAACAAATGTAGTCAATGTAGTCGTCCACTCATTTGTTGCAGACAGTAGTCTATTAGACTGTTGTGATTTGGTGGTGTTTTTCCCACCTTATGTTTGCAGGTAGGCCACCGTTTGCGTTTTTGAGGTGGTTTCAGCTGTTTTGTTTGTTTCATTTGGTGTCAGCTGTTTGCTTGACTGATTAGGGCAGCCGTTTTTCGTTTGCCATCAACATTTGTGGTTTGGTCTTTCTTTCTTTGCCATAGGCATTTGTGGTCTGTTCTTTCTTTCTTTTTTGTCACAGGCATTTGTTTCTTACTTACACGGCCTTTTCTGCTGTAGGCATTCGTGCTAGACTTACTGTCTTTGCCTTCTTTCTTTCTTAATGTCCTCAGATGCTAAAGAGCATATTAGGGACAAACTGCGATGTCGACCGAATGATGCCGTGGCTTCGGCGCGGCCCCGTGAGAGTGCCGCTATTTTTCCCTAAGCCCTGTACTATTCGTTGGTGCACAGGCCAGCCGAGTTTCTGTTTACCTTTCCGCTTTTACTTTTCTCTC
>JBHNNM010001244.1:0-568 GCA_048563625.1 Gammaproteobacteria bacterium
TGGCCGATTTTCAGGAAGCTTGGCACCTGCTCCACGACTGACGCCTTGTCGCCTAGGACACTTCTAACAGAAAACATATGTGAAAGTGTGCAACAAATACTCCAACATAGCCCGGCAAAAAAAAGAGAAAAAAAAGGTTCAACTCACCAAAGATGATGCCTTTCTTTACTGGTCCTCTTCCTGTGCAGTGTCCTGGTGGCCAATTTTCAGGAAGCTTGGCACCTGCTCCACGACGGACAACTTGTCGCCTAGGACACTTCTAACAAAAAAACTTTTGTGAAAGTGTGCAAGAAATACTCCAATATAGACCGGCAAAAAAAGAAGAAAAAAAAAGAAAAAAAAGAGAAAGTTCAACTCACCAAAGATGATGCCTTTCTTTACTGGTCCTCTTCCTGTGCAGTGTGCTGGTGGCCGATTTTCAGGAAGCTTGGCACCTGCTCCACGACTGACGCCTTGTCGCCTAGGACACTTCTAACAGAAAACATATGTGAAAGTGTGCAACAAATACTCCAACATAGCCCGGCAAAAAAAAGAGAAAAAAAAGGTTCAACTCACCAAAGATGATGCC
>JBHNNM010001245.1:0-568 GCA_048563625.1 Gammaproteobacteria bacterium
TGTGGAAAACACATAGGCACTGCAGATTTAATAGTCCATAAATGCATGATAACCTACATGGCTCCTCTGGAAAGTTTTTAATAGTTGAATCCAAATGAAATAAACATAAGATTGTGGTAGAATGTCTTATTAATGCTGTGACATTTTCTAATTGTTAGCTCTGGCCAGTCAGGGAATTATGGGTCTGTAACATTATCCAGTAATAGTAAACATGGAGTAGTGAGTTAGCAATCAGAACTGAAGTGAATTTTGTTTTTGTTTTTAGGTAAAACTTGTAAAGTAGCAATATTAATAGAGGTACTACCACTAGGTATGAATGTTGTTGAACTAATGAGAAAATGTGTTGCTTTGTGCAGATTGCAACAGCTACCGGACACCTCCCCCCAGTCCAGTTTAAATGGGACAAAAGGGATAACAAGCTTCAAAGACAATTAGATGAAAGGTAAAGGCACTGTTCACATAACCAATTGAGCAGAGGACGCATTATGTGTCCTGTCATTGGGGATGGAATAAAGAACACCCTCACAACAGTTTTTCTTCTTCTCTTCTTCTATCAATTTATGGTCTT
>JBHNNM010001246.1:0-568 GCA_048563625.1 Gammaproteobacteria bacterium
TATCACGCTCGGGTTGAGTTGATCATGGGGTCGACCACAGCCTTGATCCAAGCTTTACAATCTTTCAGCCTTGTTTTTGGCTTCGGAAGCGGCTAGAATGTGACACCTGCACATTTGACAGTGTATCGTTCGTCTGACTTACACTGGCCATAGCAACAATTCCGTTTTCCTGGGTTTTTTTCTACCATGTCGAACACTGCCAACTGACCACTTGCAATGTCTGGCACGAAGGCTTGCCAGACCATTTCAGGCCTTGTCAAAACACGTGGGCACCTCATTATGCTGCGGCAAGCGATTGGCTGAAATCTAAGGGTGTGTCTGCTTTGACTGACAGGAGTGGAGTCGTCTATTGTGAGCCAAACGGCTGTATGTTTTGCTCCTTTGCTCAACTCTTATCAAATAGAAGTAAAACAAAATGCATTGCAAATCCTTAACGTTATGATTTATTTCTCTCTCTCTCTCTCTCTCTCTCTCTCTCTCTCTCTCTCTCTCTCTCTCTCTCTCTCTCTCTCTCATCCTTCCTGATCCTTTCCCGTCTACAGGTCTACAAAGCAAAAGATGTGTGCAA
>JBHNNM010001247.1:0-567 GCA_048563625.1 Gammaproteobacteria bacterium
CTCACTGGCAACCCATCAGCACACATATTAGCGAAAGTCTGGGTAAAAACTTTCAGATACAGCAGCACAGCAGTATTGGCGGCGGCAGCATAAATTCCGCCTATAAAGTCAGCGGTACAGACAATCTGGAATTTTTCGTTAAACTGAATTCCGCCAGCCTGGAATTTATGTTTCAGGTGGAATATGAAAGCCTGAACGAATTATTACAGGCCACGGCAGCAGATGCCAGTATTATGCAGATCCCCAAACCAATCTGCTATGGCACTACAGGCTCTCAAAGTTACCTGGTTCTAGAATATATTCCCATGACGTCCAGTGGGGACGGTCATCTGATGGGACAGGCTCTGGACCAGATGCACCGCATTACAGCCGAACAGTTCGGCTGGTATCAGGATAATATTATTGGCAGTACCCCGCAAAGCAATACCCTGCATTCCGACTGGCTGAGCTTCTGGCAAACCATAAGCCTGTCCCCTCTTTATTACACGGCGATTTATGGTCAGGTAATTATGCCTACACCAGGGACGGCAGGCCGGTTATTTTTGATCCGGCCATTTATTATGGCGA
>JBHNNM010001248.1:0-566 GCA_048563625.1 Gammaproteobacteria bacterium
GGCTCTCACCAGTTGCCAGTTACGTCACACCCACCGTTGGCGGTGGGGAGAAAGTACTGACACGCCGTCAAGAGGTCATAAAAACACTCAACCAGCAGCGTCGGCTTATCTTTTCCACGCCACACAGCTTCGACAGTATTAGCTGCACACCGTCACGCTCCAACCATCTGCAAGCTAAGTTGATCAGATTTTTTTCTGTATTATCATTTGTTAGTTTAGTACTGCCTGTCTGCAGTTTGTTGTTTGAGAAAGGTATTTTTGCTGAAAATTTACGCATGATTTGAATTGTCTAAGTAAAATAAGCGTTCCGTTTAACTTTTTTTTTTTTTTTTTGCTCCACATCTCGCCATGTAATGCGCCCCCTTGTCTCCCTAGGCCATGAGTTCGCCCCTCCCTCCACCATGTTATTGACTACTTAGCCAACACTTTACTTCTCTTTAAACTACAGCCGCCATGGCGCTCCAGAGCTCGTCTCTGTTTGCCTGGGTGCCCAATGTTGAAATGAAGAAAGATCCCAAGCAAATGACGTTCGATATACCTCACTGTTTAATGCCCCTCACCAGACA
>JBHNNM010001249.1:0-566 GCA_048563625.1 Gammaproteobacteria bacterium
GAGTAGGAAAAAATCTACATATCAGGGGTCTGTGCCAAATCTCATCTTTTGCGGAAAGAGATGGTGAGATAAAATGAAAGGTGAGAGAGAGAGAGAGAGAGAGAGAGAGAGAGAGAGAGAGAGAGAGAGAGAGAGAGAGAGAGAGAGAGAGAGAGAACTCAGAACTCAGAACTTTATTACTCAAGGATTGAGATTTTAGGCAGTAGCCTATTCTTACAATCTGTCCTTGCTATGCTACATAGACAACACATATAAAGATTATTAATGACATTTTCAAAACTTATACAGTATTACAAAGCGGTAGCAACATCGATACTAGCAATACAATTGACCGCAATAGGCACAACTAGGTTACTCATCAATGTCACAGGCAATATATTCTGACGGAGACATGTTATCCACACTGATGTGAATCAAAACTACATATACAGACGTGGTGTTATACTACATTAAAGTCATACAAATACAGGCCTAGGATAGTGTAGAGTGTAGGAACTTACGCAAATTTATTTTAAAATTGCATAGTGAACTAAATGTTTTTAATTTGGGTGGGAGTGTGTTCCAGG
>JBHNNM010001250.1:0-566 GCA_048563625.1 Gammaproteobacteria bacterium
GGAACACCCCAACACCGTGATGTCGGCACCGCTCCGCCACCCTTCAGAGGCTGGTACGGAGTACATCGACACCCTCTCCGCAGGTGGGCCGCGCCACCGCCGCAGTCCAGCTATGGAGCTCTCCCGCCACGTGGACATCAGTGTACATACGGGCCCACAGCCCACCCTTCCTTCAACACACAGCAAGCCAGCATCGTCCTGCACCCCCATCGCACCAGTTACTGGGGGGGTGCAGCGGAAACACTTGTGTAACGCAAGCTTGCAGTGTGTGTCCAGCAGTGTGTTTTAACGGTAGTTTATTTCTGTACACACCTGACTGGTGTGTGCTTGTGGCGTGAATGCGTGTGTGTGTGTGCGCGCGTGCGCTCGATCGTGCACGCGAACAACTTATAGTTCCTGATATGAGTGCGTTACTCTTACTCTGTAACCAGTACCAGAGACTGACGGACTCCGTATTACTGCGTCAATCATCACGGCGCTATTGTGTGTTGCACTGCCCCGGTCTGTGACACTGACAGACTTGTATACTCATGGCCTTGAGACGATTATAGTTTATAGTATACGTC
>JBHNNM010001251.1:0-565 GCA_048563625.1 Gammaproteobacteria bacterium
AGAAGAGAAGCAGAAAATAAGTTCAGTAATTAATTAGGCTCACATTCTTAATTGCATGCAAAACACAACATTGTTCTCTTGCAAAATTACTCTTGTTGCTTGCAAAAAACTTGCTGAAAATTTGCAAGTTGCTTTTGACCATCTCATTAGAAACAAAAACAACAAAACAGTTCTTTTTAAAGTTTTATGCGATTTGATCTGTATTTCTAATACATTGGCATTAGAGATTTTTTTTAAAACAGCTAAAATGTAGTTTTTCTTGTGGAAGATATAAATTTATTAAAAACAAAATTGAAAGCTAATTTATTAAAAACAAAATTAAAAGCTAAGCGTTGAAGGAATATTCTTGAAACAAATTCTACATAACAATAAAAGCACACCAGGCATTTGAGAATTTTCTTTAAAACCATCTCCAACAACACACTTCAAACGCAATTCTGGGTACATTTTCCCTTGTCTGTTTATTAGTTACAAGGTTGACGGGATCATGAATATACCACTATTTTTGTTCTTTGCATGTATTCAACCTCAAGGAAGAACATTTACGTTTCCTGATTTGACAGAG
>JBHNNM010001252.1:0-565 GCA_048563625.1 Gammaproteobacteria bacterium
TACGCAGAGCCCGTTTGGGGATAGAAGGTCAAATGCATTCTGACTGGGAATATGAGTTAGAGTTTGATTTTGCTGAAAATGAAGTCGATGTTAAAAAGGCTCAATTATCTTATACGGGCTTAAAAGACAATGAATTTACAGCCGGATTTCAGAGGGAAGCCTTTGGCCTGGAAAATACCATGAGTTCAAGATATACCGTGTTTATGGAGCGAGGCTTAACGGATACCTTTTCCCCGGATCGAAATCTGGGTCTGGCCTGGCATTATACTGGTCTTGACTGGGGGCAATTCAAGTTGGGTGCTTATATTCCTAACTCCATTGATTCTACTTCTGAAGATGATATTGATAAGGATGAAACTACTCATCGAAGTGATGCTTATAATTATATCGCCCGTTTTACAGCGGCACCGGTTAATTTAAGTAATCAGGTATTACATCTGGGGGCTAAATAACTGTTCCAAAATGGTGTCCATATAAATGGAACTTAAGCTTTGTTTATCGATCAAAGAAATTAACCAAAAAAACCTGATCAAACAAAGCTTAAATATGAATAATATTATAACGG
>JBHNNM010001253.1:0-565 GCA_048563625.1 Gammaproteobacteria bacterium
GAGCATATAAGCGGACTGTGACAAAATAATAATTTGCTTATATTAAATGATCTTTATATAAATTTCCAGTAATACCCTGAAAATTTCTAATAGCATTTGCTATTGTTTGTGACTACCTGGCACAGGCCAAACCTGAAGTTTATTTGTAGCACAACGATGGTTCAGATTCGGCTTAGAATCTGACTGCATGTAAGTATACTTATTGGACAGCCTCAACGGTATATCTCTATAGGATAGGATTGAAAAAAATTTTGTGAATATTATAAAAAAAGGTTATTATTTTATAATTAACCAAGTAATTTACTCGGATATTATGGTAGAATATTCCTATTCGAGAATGAAACAATAGCATTCTTATGTCCAATATCATTTTTCATGTTGTAACTGAAAAAAGATATTAAAAAGTGAGCAATAAGTAGAGATAAACAATGAACTTAACTGAAAAAGATATGATGGATCTGGACAGCGGCCTTAAAGCCCTGGAAGACAAGCACTTTACCCGTGCTGTACAATTACTATCCCCCCTGGCGGAAAAAGGGGTGCCTGAAGCCCAGCACCGTATGGC
>JBHNNM010001254.1:0-565 GCA_048563625.1 Gammaproteobacteria bacterium
ATTAGTTCAACAACATCCATGCCTAGTAGTAGTACCTCTGTTAATATTGCTACTTTACAAGTTTTACCCAAAAATCAAAACAAAAATCACTTCTGTTCCCTCGCTCTCTCTCTCTCTCTCTGTCTCATATGCATGCACACATGCACACACACACATATACTTGCAATCACAAACACACAATCCACACACACACACACACACACACACACACAGACAGAAGGAATAAGGCAAAGTATTCAAGTAAACATCAAATAAAGAAATATTACTGATGGTCATTCACTACCGTCTCTTGCTTTTTCTGTGTAAATACTGCACTTTTTTCTTTTCTTTTTTCTTTTTTGGTTCACTGTGTAGATGTATTCCAATCTACACAGAGATTGCTAAATTTCTAACAGAGGAAGACAATTAAGACCCTGAATAAGAATAACAAATTATTTGATACATCACACTACGATTATGTGAACAGTGCCCTTACCTTTCAACTAAGCTGTCTTTGAAGCTTGTTATTCCTTTTCTCCCCGTTTAAAATGGACTAGGGGGGAGGAGGTGACTGGTAGCTGCTGCA
>JBHNNM010001255.1:0-564 GCA_048563625.1 Gammaproteobacteria bacterium
TGTTTAAAAAATGTGTATCCATTACCTGTCTTCTTTTGGGGAGTACATTTTCCTTGTTCTTTATAGCTTGCCCCATAGAAAGCAAACAACAACAAAAATGGTGGCAAACTGTGGCTGCACAGATCTAAGCGGTACATATAAACAGATCTGTAAGTGGATGCCAACACTATTGATGACACTGACAACAAATGAAATCTGTGGGCAGAAACAGTGAATGCAACATGAATATGGGGTCAACTCGATGTGCCAACAGCGTGTGCATGTTGTATGCCAGTGTCAGTTAAACGGACCGCATGTATCTGATGTTGTTGGGCCCATGATTAAAATACCACAGAAAGAGTTCTGGTACTGCAAACTATTTCATGTTCCAACAATTCTTTATTCAAAATCAAAGTACTTTATCCCCACAATTTGTTCAATAGTGAGCTGGGGGAAACAGCAATAGAAATACAGAGCTGCTTGAGAGTGACTGAGTCTAATGACACTGCTTGAGAGAGAAGTGCATTTGATTGATGGAATGACAGGTGCATGTGTGTACGAGCACACCCACACCAACACACATCA
>JBHNNM010001256.1:0-564 GCA_048563625.1 Gammaproteobacteria bacterium
GTCGTACTGCTTATTAAAAGGTTTCAGTTGGTTACTGTCTATCCGGACTGCCTGACAGCCGGGACTACGATAATTCTGACACCCACTGAGTATAGTTACTTTTCTTAATAAATATATTGCGCTAATTAACATCTTGCACTTTTTTCATAAAAGCAGATAACTATTTTAAAATGACATGACAACATAGGTTGTCATGACACAAAGGCATGACAATATAGACTTGTTGTTGCTTTTTGAAACACCTATATTATTAGAAATGCCGTACCTGCTGCTTATTAAGCAAGTTGGCACGACACATGCTGATAATAATTACTTATTCAGATGAAATAGATTAATCTTTTCGGCTTACGAACACTGTGTCTCCCCCCTGCAGTTCATAAGCCGGCTGGACAATTCATTTCATCTGGATGATTTATTAAATAAATTAATAATGTAAGACGAGTGTTATTAGGGGCTGTTGATCTTTTGTGGTTAAAAAATAGGCAGCATGGTATTTGTTAAACAAGTATAATGGTTTTGTGAAAAATCAACATACAAGAACACTTACCATGCCAAGAACTATCT
>JBHNNM010001257.1:0-563 GCA_048563625.1 Gammaproteobacteria bacterium
CAATGTCAATGAGCTTCTCACGCACTTTGGCGGATTTTGTGCCAAACACGATTCTGTCTCGCACAATGTCATCTTCTGCTTGTCCATACTCACAGTCTTTCACCAGCAGTTTTAATGCGGTCACGAACTGTTGGACAGTCTCACCTGGTTCTTGAATCTTGCTGTGCAGTTTGTATCTTGCAAAAATTGGGTTTGACTTGGGTTGTACGTAGGCCTGGAACCTATCATAGTATTCTTGCAGGACTTTCTGTTGTGCATCAGTCATGTCCCATGTGGAAAATATTCTTCTTCCTTTCTCGCCTACCCACAGCATCAAATAACAGCATCGCTCTTCTTCGTTCTTCGCCCTCAATGGACCTTTGAACATGAACTCTACATGCTGTCTAAAGGCTTTCCATTCTCCCACCAGATCAGCACTATCCCAATTAAATTTAGGATTACTTGACGCAGTATCCATTTTATTGTCCATCTGTGTACTTATCTGGCTTCATATGGGTTCTGTTCATCAGGATGCTTCTGGATTGAAACATATCCCACTTCTGACACCATGTTATATCTTTATG
>JBHNNM010001258.1:0-563 GCA_048563625.1 Gammaproteobacteria bacterium
ACACACACACACACACACACACACACACACACACACACACACACACACACACACACACACACACACACACAGAGTCTGTGCTTCTCATTAGCAGAGAACCAACAACTCTGCCCCTTTCGTGTAGATACAATTGAAGACAAATGTCATGTGCTCTTCTGATGCTGATTGTACAGTCAGTTAAGAAGCAAGTTCCGCTTGCCTTTGTACAGAGGCTTACCTAGGAATGAATGCTATTCCAAATTATGCAGTGATTCCGACGATAATAAATTGCTTAACGTGTCACGCTTTATTTTCTTTGCACTTACGTTGATGGAGAGCCTAATAGAGTAAAGAGCTACAGTCTGTTATGTGGGCGTATGGATCCATGAAATTATCCTTACTTGTTGACATTAACACATGCTGCTGTTAATGGTTTCTTCGTTTACTAGCACTGATCACGAACTTGCAACCCCTTTGTAACGGGCCACATGACTATAGACACAAACTTGACTCTCTCTCTCTCTCTCTCTTTCTCCGCCAACCGTGAGACCTTCAAAATAGCGACCATGTACACACACATACAC
>JBHNNM010001259.1:0-562 GCA_048563625.1 Gammaproteobacteria bacterium
CTCGCTATGATAAGCTGGAAAGAAACTATGCCAGTACATTAGCGTTAGGCTGTTGTATGGTGTGGCTTCCTATGTGGAATGGTTAAATTTTGTACACAAAAGATCAACAGCCCCTAATATCTTTATAGAAACTATCCGAGTTAACCGGTACATTGACAGCACCCCTGATTTGTATAACCTTGTATTCAAAGGGGCTTCTGGCATCCACTACCAGATATTTATCTTCCATATATCCCTGATAAAAATCACTTAAGGAAATATAGGGGACATCAGGATATTTTTCCCGGCCGGGAAAGCCTTCATCGGCAAAGCTGGAAGAGGATAAAACCAGTGAAAAGCATAAGACTAAAAAAATATCTTTTAAAAACACCATAGTTATGAAAAAACCTGTTTAAACCACAGCTACTCAAGCATCTGAAATATTACAGAATATGCTGTCTATTACGGTTGTTCTCCGCTTTAATGAGTGAGATTTTGTCCAAAATAGAACATGCTCTGCTCATCAGGAATGGAGGTTTGCCTGATTTTTAGTTTAAAATATTCGGTATCCCGAATCCCTCTG
>JBHNNM010001260.1:0-561 GCA_048563625.1 Gammaproteobacteria bacterium
CATGATGTCGCACACTGGCTTACAGATCACCAACATGATGTCGTACACTGGCTTACAGATCATCAACATGATGTCTTATACTGGACTTCAGATCCTCAATATGTATTATACTGGCTTACAGATCACCAATAGGTCTTATACAGCCTTACAGATCGTCGACACGATGTCTTGCATTGGTTTACAGATCATCAATATGTGTTATACCGGCTTACAGATCTCAGTATGTGTTATACCGGCTTACAGATCACCAACAGGTCTTATACAGCCTTACAGATCAGCAACACGATGTCTTGCATTGGTTTACAGATCATCAATGGCTGTTATACCGGCTTACAGATCTCAATAATATGTGTTATACCGGCTTACAGATCACCAGTATGTGTTATACTGGCTTACATGTCATCAATATGTGTTATATCGGCTTACAGATCATCAGCATGTGATATACTGGCTTACAAATCGTCAGTATGTGTTATACAGGCTTACAGATCGTCAATATGTGTTATACTGGCTTACACATCATCATCATGTGTGATACTAGCTTACAAATCATCAATATGT
>JBHNNM010001261.1:0-559 GCA_048563625.1 Gammaproteobacteria bacterium
CGGTGATTCACCGTATGAAAAACTACCTGCTTTACAAAGATGCCACTTGTCTGTGTTCTTCGAGTGCTGCTTTTTAGAGCTTTTAGCTAGGCCATATTCTATCAGAACTCTTCTTCTTAGTGGTTTTGTTCTTTTAGCATTGTGTAGGGCTCTGTTCTTCTCAGAGTGGTTTTTGTGGGGTTCCTTTCCAGTTTGACTGGTTCATTGTATGGCTTTTTCTTTGGCTGTTTTCTGTCTGGCTATTGTTGTTAGTGTTTTTGTTTTGGTCAGTATTTCATCAGGTTTCTTTAATTCTGAATGCTTCCTTGGGGGGTGAGGGGGATGGGGGTTGTCATACACCGTCTTGTACCTAGCTTTTCCTGTGGTTTTGTTCTGGTTGATCATTTCTTAGTGTTTCTCTCTTTGTAGTGTGCTTTTCGGGGCTAGTCCACATGTCAAATTCACAGCCTGTGGCAGGGTGATTTCACACACAATGGTAAACAGGTGGTAAACAGGCTCAAGATCCCCCAGGGTCTCTCCACACTATTGTTTCACCGGTGGAGTGAAGTTCCTTCAAGGG
>JBHNNM010001262.1:0-559 GCA_048563625.1 Gammaproteobacteria bacterium
CACACACACACACACACACACACACACACACACACGTTCGCACTGATACACAAACCCAAAACGCGCGCGCGCGCGCACACACACTCGCGCGCGCATACACACACACCACACACACGACTACACTATTTCCGATCGCTCTCTGTCTCCCTCTCTCCGCCACACGAGAAGCTTTCACCGTACCATCCACGTACCGCCCTGGTACCTTTTCTATCCTCACAGAAACCCTTTCCTGTACCTCTCGGATACCCACAAACAAAAGCCTTAAAAATGTGTTGGATAGGTACAAAGAATTCGCAAATTCTTTTCTGACTAGCTTCTTTTGTCCTAATGTCGCTATATAAAGATGTAGAAAACATTGTAAAATGATGTCCAGGGATCAAATTCAAAAGCAGACGAGACTTCGGGCCTCTCTTTAAGTCTGTACAAGGAGGTGCCACACATTGATACACACACAAAAAACGTCTCACGCACGCAAACACTCACACGCACGCACGCACGCACGCGCGCACGCACGAACACACACACACACACACACACACACACACACACACACACACAC
>JBHNNM010001263.1:0-559 GCA_048563625.1 Gammaproteobacteria bacterium
GAAGAGGACCAGTAAAGAAAGGCATCATCTTTGGTGAGTTGAACCTTTTTTTTCTCCTTTTTTTGCCGGGCTATGTTGGAGTATTTTTTGCACACTTTCACATATGTTTACTGTTAGAAGTGTCCTAGGCGACAAGGCGTCCGTCGTGGAGGAGGTGCCAAGCTTCCTGAAAATCGGCCACCAGCACACTGCACAGGAAGAGGACCAGTCAACAAATGCATCATGTTTGGTGAGTTGAGCATTTTGCTGTTGTTGTTTTTGCTCTTTTTTTTTTAGGAGTGTGCATGGGTGTATGGGAATGGATGTGTGAGTGAATGTCTTTCGAATGCCATTCTTGTGCGCAGACTCTGGACCGTGGAGAAAGATGTCTAGGGCCTGACCTGCAATGTCCGCGATAACGACATCATCAGGCTCCACGTGTCCGAGTCACCAGGAGTCAGCCTGGGGAGCTGTTGAAGCCATCCACGAATAGGTTATTGCGGAGACTGTTAGAAAGCGCATTGTTGTCGGGAAATGTTTCAGTATGTGGTGAACACATCTACAAATGTTTTTTGTCAGT
>JBHNNM010001264.1:0-558 GCA_048563625.1 Gammaproteobacteria bacterium
ATGTTTTCAAGACGCATCCTGAACAGGTCTTCCTGAGGTATTTTTGGCTGTTTCTTTGGCTTCATTTTGGTCTGGAAATTTGCAAGGTAATAAGGCTTATTTTACCAAAAACTTGCAAATTCAACACCCAAAACTCACCAACATTTCCTTATAAATCAATATACTATGATTTGTTCAGGGCGGACTACATATATAACTAAAGTTTAGAGTTTCAGATCCCCCAAAAAGGAGAATCATTTAAAAAACATTGATTACCTCAGTTAACCGATAGCCCGTAACAGGAACCGGGTATCCCTTGCTGAAGCCGCCGTGAATCCATCCATGGAGACGTTTCGACAGCATCCCTGCTGTCGAAACTTCATCAGGGGACACCCGGCCCCTGTTACTCCGAGGTAAACAAAATAATTCAGTAACACAGGAAAAAATGTAAAAAAAAGAAAAAACAGTTGACAAAAATTCGGCAGCGTTGCGGCCGCTTCTTAAAAGATAACTCTTTTAAGAAGCGGCCTTCAGTAAGAAAAAAACAAACTTCCGGAGGCCGCAATGCACATCAAAGGA
>JBHNNM010001265.1:0-557 GCA_048563625.1 Gammaproteobacteria bacterium
AAAAATGGACAATGCCCATCAGAAATTGGAAAGCAGCAATGTATCGATTTATAATCGAGTTTGAGGAGCAGTTGGCTCCTTATATTTAAATAAGAGCGGATACACAGTTTAATTTACACTCTCGCCTAGGTCTGGGTAGATGATGAGATAGCCGTAGTAATTTCAGTAATTTCATCCAGTTCCCCCAGCACTGCATTTAATTCAACGGACACCAGCTTGGCATTATTCTGCCCAATGTCCACACTGTTCTTGCTGCGCTGCATAGCTTCCACCACCTGGGCCGTGGTCGCTACCAGCTTTTCCATCACCTGTTCTATCTGTTCAGTGGTTTGCTGGGTATTAAAGGACAGGCTGCGAACCTCATCCGCCACCACGGCAAAACCACGACCATGCTCACCTGCTCGTGCGGCTTCAATGGCGGCATTAAGCGCCAGTAAATTAGGGGCTGTTGATCTTTTGTGTACAAAATTTAACCATTCCACATAGGAAGCCACACCATACAACAGCCTAACGCTAATGTACTGGCATAGTTTCTTTCCAGCTTATCATAGCGAGTG
>JBHNNM010001266.1:0-557 GCA_048563625.1 Gammaproteobacteria bacterium
GTCCAGTGTTACATATTCCATGTGTCCTCTGATATGCATGGCATCCGACAGTGCATTACTTTAAATAATGGTTTTGGCCTTGTTCAGTATTTACAGCAATGTGTCAGATGTAGGAAAACTAAGTGATTTTATTAGCTGTGCATATGTTTTACAGGAAAGGAAAGTTTACAAACTTTACAAAGGGAAGTGTTGTGTCCACCACAGAGTTGTTACATCCAACAGATAAAATGCTTAAAAAGGGCCTTTGACAAAATTACAACTATACAAGCAACTTGTTTAGTGCTGCAGTCATCAAAACTACTACTAAATCAGCTGGTAACATTTTGTTGCAGTGTAGGGAAATTAGCACTGTTATTTTATAAGCTGTGTATTGTGAGCATGGGAAATGTTATGTCCATCCAATAATCGTTACATCCGACAGATAAAATGTAAAAAAATGTCGTTGATGACCTTATTTCATGCTGCAGTCATGGAAACAACTATGCTTGATAAATTCTAATAAACACATCCTATTTTTGATTCAGTGTTGTGTTTCATTTTTATTACAAAAATTAAGG
>JBHNNM010001267.1:0-557 GCA_048563625.1 Gammaproteobacteria bacterium
CTTGAAGGTCTCACGGTTGGGTGTGTGCGTGTATGTGTACATGGTCGCTATCTTGGAAGGTCTCACGGTTGGCGGAGAGAGAGAGAGTCAAGTTTGTGTCTATAGTCATGTGGCCCGTTACAAAGGTGTTGCCAGTTCGTGATCAGTGCTAGTAAACGAAGAAACCATTATTAGCAGCCTGTGTTAATGTCAACAAGTAAGGATAATTTCATGGATCCATACACACACATAACAGACTGTAGCTCTTTACTCTGTTAGGCTCTCCCTCAACGTAAGTGCAAAGAAAATAAAGCGTGACACGTTAAGCAATTTATTATCATTGGAATCACTACATAATCTGGATTAGCGTTCATTTCTAAGTAAGCCTCTGTACCAAGGCAAGCGGAACTTGCTTCTTAACTGACTGTACAATCAGCATCAGAAAAGCACATGACATTTGTTTTCAATTGTATCTACACAAAATGGGCAGAGTTGCTGGTTCTCTGCTAATGAGAAGCACAGCCTGTGTGTGTGTGTGTGTGTGTGTGTGTGTGTGTGTGTGTGTGTGTGTGTGTGTG
>JBHNNM010001268.1:0-556 GCA_048563625.1 Gammaproteobacteria bacterium
ATAGAATCGATTTCAATACTTCTCGTATTTTTGCAGTGATATAAACAATTAAAATAATAGATACATAGAATATCTGAAATAAAAAATTGTTTTTATCTGTGGCTTACAGGCACAGCTGCACAAAATCAGTTCCTGACAAATTGAAATAATCGACATTGAAAATCCTCACATCGGGCACACCCGTGTGATCCAGGATTGCTAATTTAATGGTTTAGAAAAAGGTCTTTTTATGAAAATCAGGGAACTCGACAATAATAAAGTCAACTGGTCCTTAAAACGGGGTATTGTGCTGGTAAAACTGGTACTGATATTCAGCATCTACTATATCTGGTTTGATCACCCTGTTAAAACCTCCGAAACCAATATTGAACAACACCTGTTCAAATAATATTATTTTGTTTCTTTAAAAAGGGGGAATCTATGATTCCAGATGATGTTGTCGATATTTCGCGCCTGCAGTTTGCTGTAACCGCCTTATATCATTTTTTATTTGTACCATTAACCCTGGGTATGACTTTTATACTCGGTATTATGGAATCTGTTTATGTTATGACTA
>JBHNNM010001269.1:0-556 GCA_048563625.1 Gammaproteobacteria bacterium
GGATGTGATTTTGTTTGACCAGTTCTCAACAACAAAAGCAAACGTTTTAGAGCACAGCACAACAAAAGAGTGCATGTTAAGTTTGTGCATGCTAGACAGGGAAGAGAGAACTTTTTTCTTTCTTTCTAGTACTGCTGTAATAGACTAATAATGTATAATATATATATATATATAGTTGTGGTATGGACAGCTATGTGTCTGACCAGATACCGTGATTATCTGACTGGTTTCCGTGAACCATTTTCAACATCTTACATCTGTCACACTGGTTTGAAAACTGTGTATCATAATCACTGGTAGAGTTTTGGTTTGTTTGTAATCATGATGTAGTGGTCTCTGTTGTATACCCTGTATGATTGTCATGATAATATAAGCACAGAGGGCTTTCTCGGAAGGTCAGTCTATACACCAAGATTTTCATGATGATGATTTGTTCTTTACAGTGTTTCTTCTTTGTAGCCAGTATGTTCCATTCAGGGAC
Source organism: Gammaproteobacteria bacterium (assembly GCA_048563625.1). Lineage (GTDB taxonomy): Bacteria > Pseudomonadota > Gammaproteobacteria > GRL18 > GRL18 > JANELJ01. The sequence goes on from JBHNNM010001269.1 coordinate 482, forward strand.
TTTTCTTGTGCCTTCTGCCCAGTTACTGTTTGTTTAGTAGTTTTGGGGGCTCCTTTCTTTTTAGAAATGTCTTGT
>JBHNNM010001270.1:0-555 GCA_048563625.1 Gammaproteobacteria bacterium
CCTAAACGGGATAAGTCTACTGGACTTTATCTGTTTGGTGTAGAACCTAATTATGGAATTTCATCCTGATGGGTAAATCATTGAAACGAAATGATAAAATCCTTAAAGACATACCTATGATTATGGACTGGGCTTATCACAAGCTCAATCAAGGTCTGAAGCACGATATGACAATCTGCTATTGATTGCGGCCTTAGTTCAATTTTTATTATGGTGTATTGGTAAAGTAGCTTATCAACAGGGCTATCAGAAAGTGTTACAGGCCAATACCATTGTTAACCGTACTGTCTTGTCATTCATCTATATTGCAAAGCAAGTTATAAATGATAAACGCTATAAAATTTACATGAAGGATTTGAAAAAAGTATTTACACAATTGAACCAGGACGTGATGTGCCTCTGCACAATGGTTTAAATTTGTGGGGATCCTTCAGATCTTAAAGTGCTTATTAAAGATGATCAGGTTGAAGCCTATCTGAATAATAAACGCTATATTGCCTTTAAATTCAATAAAAAAATTGACGGTAAAATTGGCTTATGGTCAAAGGCAGACTC
>JBHNNM010001271.1:0-554 GCA_048563625.1 Gammaproteobacteria bacterium
GCGTACGACACCGGAGTCCCGGTGTCCGCAGAGAGCGAGGACGGTGCTGTCCGGTCTCGCGACCAGCAGTTGTCCACTGCGGCGGAGGCAGGCTGTGCAGGGGGCGGAGCCTTTGGTTTGAGTTCGTCGCGGGCCCTCTGCATGGCGACGTTGTAGGGAAGGTAAGTCTGGCTCCTCAGCAGATTCGCCCTTTGGCGAATCTGCATCTCGGGGCAGCCCTTGTAGGCCGCCGAGTGGCGGCCATTGCAGTTCACGCAGGAAAAAACCTGCGCGTCGCACTGGGCGTGAGAGTGCGAACCTTTTCCGCACTTGGAGCAGCGGGTCTGTTTTGATCTGCACTGCTGTTTGGAGTGCCCGAGGGTCTGACACTTGGTGCACCGTCTCACAGGTGCGGCAAAAGCCTGCACCGTGAACGGTGTGGCACCGAGCCATACCTCAGTGGGCAGCTCCGTAGCTTCAAGCGAGATCTTGATGGCAAGAGAGGGCTCCTGCTTGCGGTTGTTGAGTCTGACGACCCCCGCGACGCGATGCCCTCCCGCTTCAAGATCTTGTTT
>JBHNNM010001272.1:0-554 GCA_048563625.1 Gammaproteobacteria bacterium
GACAGCCAACAGGGTCTTCAGGTTGGGGTTGATCTTCTTCAGGTTGTTGAACCGCTCGTACCTGGGAAACAGCATTTTCAAATGTTGATTACGAGTAAACTAGATCATAAATTGATAGAAATATAATGGTGTAGAGTGGTCAAAGGACAAGACACAGGCAGCGGAGTCAATAAAGTGCAGACCATAGCAGGCGTATGGCACCAATCACGTTTTACTTGCTCAGCCGCAGACAGTTTTCAGCACACCCAAAATCATCACGCTCACGCATAGATAAGAGAACGCCGCGGGCCACAGGGAACACACGCTATCGCTACAGTAAAATCGCCCCTCTGGACCACAAAATGGCTGACAACTGTGTTTCCCTGGCCCGCACCAATACACTTTCCTCTACAATAACTAAACCAATTAAAACATGAACAACATCAAATAAAATCTACAGTTACAATCTGTTAAACTGTATAAACAAAATGTACACACATGACTTATTTTATTTACAACAAGAGTGGGAAGCGTGGCTTGCGCCTGTCTATAAACAGATTCGTACAACTAAATCA
>JBHNNM010001273.1:0-554 GCA_048563625.1 Gammaproteobacteria bacterium
ACTCGCTATGATAAGCTGGAAAGAAACTATGCCAGTACATTAGCGTTAGGCTGTTGTATGGTGTGGCTTCCTATGTGGAATGGTTAAATTTTGTACACAAAAGATCAACAGCCCCTAGTGGAAGACAATAAAATAAATCAACAGGTCGCCATGGAGCTGCTGGAAAGTTCTGGTATTAATGTCAGCATTGCCAATAATTGACAGGAAGCCATCGATGCTTTAGTTGTCAGACCAGATTTCTTTGACGGGGTTTTAATGGATATTCAGATGCCCGTTATGGATGGTATTACAGCCACTAAACTTATACGTGAGAAAAAACAGTTTAAATCGCTACCGATTATTGCAATGACTGCTAATGCCATGCAGTCAGATATTGAGCAATGTCTGTCGGCGGGCATGAAATACCCAATATTCCCGGCCTGGATACTCAGGTCGCCATTGTTCGTATCGGCGGTAATACTGAAGTCTATAAAAAAATACTTAAAAAGTTTATGGATGCACAGGAATCTGTTATCCGTGAGATAAAGACAGCACTGGAAAAAAATGATTTTGAT
>JBHNNM010001274.1:0-554 GCA_048563625.1 Gammaproteobacteria bacterium
TCCAGCAGAGTTAGTTGGTTGATGGGGGAATTATCTGTTTTAATCACTTTACTGGCAACACTGCAAAAATGGTTGTTTAAGTCATTTGGGGAAATTTCACTAGTAGTGCTAGTATTCGCCGGTGCGTGTTTATTAGTGAGTAGATTAATAGCTCGCCATGTGTCTTTTGAATTCTTGCTGTTTGTCAAAATGTCAGCAAAAAAAGTGTTTGTTTCAGTTCCGGATCATGTAGATGACTTTATTTCTTTGTTTTTTGTATTCATCAAATAGTTTCAGTTTAAGAAGATAATCTCTGTAACGTATTGCATCCAGTACTTCCAATGTCAGCCATCCAGGTTTGAAGGAATATTTGATTCTCCTCTTTTTCTGAGGAGCATGTTTGTCAAGGACTTTAAGAAACACTGAATACCAAGTGGCTAACGCCTCGTCTGGATCAGTATGATTGTATACTTTATCAAAGGGAGCATTGTTAAGATCGTTTAAGAACTCACTTTCGTCAAATCTGGCAAAAGACCTATATGTTAAGTGGGAGTGTCCTACCTTGGGAATCTTTA
>JBHNNM010001275.1:0-554 GCA_048563625.1 Gammaproteobacteria bacterium
TTTGATGATGATGATGATGAGTTGATGCTTAATGTCCTCAGATGTCATTTGACATATTAGGGACAAGTTGTGACCAATGCCGAAGCACGGTTCAATAAAATCCACATACGTAAGGTGTATGTGTGTTTAGCTGTAACCTGCCACCTGCACTTTTGGCAGAATGACCGGGATTTTTTACGTGCTACTGTGGTAACACGGGGGTGGAACGGATACCGAAATAAGAGTCAGCACAGAAAGTCGAACCTGGAGAAGAAAATTCTCCCGCCGTTCCAGCAGGGATTCGAACCCGCGACCTTTCAATCACGAGTCCGGTGCTCTAACCATTGAGCTATCCCCGCCCCCGGACCCAGCCGGATTCGGTTCCGCCGTTTGAACCACGGGGCTTACAGTCCGCTCTGTGTTTCAGCTCACCTTTCTCCTCAACAGCCGTGGTTTGCCGACCCTGTCGTAACTGTGCCCTGCATTAGGCTCATTCACACCGCTCGCCCCGGTGGTAACAAAGAGTTAAGTACTGTTGGTTACAAACTGGTTGAGCGATTCAGTAGGTAAGAAGG
>JBHNNM010001276.1:0-553 GCA_048563625.1 Gammaproteobacteria bacterium
TGGATTTCACATCAAGATTTTCTTTGGAGTATACCAATGCCTGGCTTATCATCTTGTGTTGGTGAGTTGTGACAAATTCTGGATTAAATTCATCGCCAGTTTGGTGAGTACATTTAACTTTGGGTTTATGACCAAGAAGAAACTCCATCCTGAAGTGAAATTGCATCGACATGGTATATACTGTGCTAATGGAAAGATACAGTCCTGATTTGTGTTCATTACCATCATGTGCCACACTGACCAACCAACATTTTGTTATTATCAAAGACGCTATGCAGAACCGTGCTATCTACTGAGATGAAAGTAAACATAAGTGTGGCCAGCTAAAGCATACATTGAAACTGGTGAATCATGTAGATTATAATCGTTTTAGTATGCATGTTAGTTAACTAGATCGTTAACTGCAAAAAGGGGGAGATGTGTTGAGATTGTAATACTGAATGCCATGTGCCTATGGCCGTGCTGATGACGTATGAATAAATTAAGAAGGCTTGAGGCCTTTGCCGTTTCCCCACTATGGAGTCTGGATATTTCTTAATGTGTGCTGTATGAT
>JBHNNM010001277.1:0-551 GCA_048563625.1 Gammaproteobacteria bacterium
ACACTGACACTAACTCGTGTGACAAAGAACTTAAGAACTTAAGAGAGCGCCTTTTTTCTTCTTTAAAAAACAAAACACCCCCCCCCGCACCCCCCCAAAAACAAAAAATAATCACATGAGATAGGCACAAACATCTGCAGGACACATACCCAGATATTGGAGCTTGTGTGTGTGTGTGTGTGTGCATGTGCATGCATTCGTGTGTGGGTCTGGGTGTGTGTGCGTGTGTGTGTGTGTGTGATCATGTTGTATGCATTGAATTTTGACAATATGTACTTTTTTCTAATTTTCATTCTATAAAAAGAATGAACCCACTGGTCTCAGATGAGACTGGCTCCCCCCCACCCCCACCCCCACAACCCCTTTTTAATTTTTAACCCCCCCCCCCTTTTTTTTTCTAAATACTATTTTGCAAAATGAAATTTCCTTCTATCCCTTGTGATTTTCATGAAATATAGATCGCAGTGAAGCACTCTACTGAGTTCAGTAACTCTTATAGGCAGTAAGTCTTATAGGCAGAATTACTCCACTCTCCTGCAAGTTTCAAAAAA
>JBHNNM010001278.1:0-551 GCA_048563625.1 Gammaproteobacteria bacterium
ACATGAGTGAATAGTTTATTTTTATTTTTATAGCGCGTTTTTGAATATCCACCGAAGTGGTGTACTTACAGCGCTGGCATGGCTGTTTATCTCTGGTTTATTGGCCATTTCGTACCCGCTTGTTAGCTTGCCTGATTAGGGCAGCCATTTTGCATTTCTCTTGTCGTCTGCATTTGTTTACATCCCGATGGTTTGTCATCGGTAGTCCTGATTAGCGATTTGCTTTATCAGTCTGCAGCCTTTATTTTTCTAGATGGAAGCCGGGTTAGTGAGGGGTTAGTTAGAGTTAGTTAAGATTCATGTTAGTTATGGTTAATTTGGCTTTCCATCTGTTTGTCGGCACAGTTATTTTTGCTCTGTGCTCTTATGGCTGCAACAAATGTAGTCAATGTAGTCGTCCACTCATTTGTTGCAGACAGTAGTCTATTAGACTGTTGTGATTTGGTGGTGTTTTTTCCACCTTATGTTTGCAGGTAGGCCACCGTTTGCGTTTTTGAGGTGGTTTCAGCTGTTTTGTTTGTTTCATTTGGTGTCAGCTGTTTGCTTGCCTG
>JBHNNM010001279.1:0-551 GCA_048563625.1 Gammaproteobacteria bacterium
CAACACCGCGATCATTAACCAGACACTCAGTCGCAGATTCGTCTGTCGCCACAACCAGTAGGCCACCAGACCACAAAATCTACATGAACACAACACTGCTCTCATTAAACGGGAGGTCCACGATTTCTATGTCGCCTGAACCACTCGGCCACCAGACCACAGAAACTGCATCAACACAACACTGCTATCATCAACCGGGAGGTCGCACATTTGGCTGTCGCCTGAACTACTCAGCCACCAGACTACGAAAACTACAGCAACACAAAACTGCATGATCTCATTACTGAACCGGGACGACCCATATTTGTCTGTCGTCTGAACCACTCGGCCACCTGACCGCACAAACTGCATAAACACAACACTGCTATCATTAACCAGACACTAAATATCGCTGGACCCATCCATACACTCAGCTGAAAAGAAGAAGCAATCAGTCACATTCACTCAAATCGGACAGAATTAATGCTTGAAAAAACAATACCTTCCGTCACGGGGACATCCATCTCGGCTACATCCGTCTCGGGCGGCCTTCCTCCGTCTCGGGGACATCC
>JBHNNM010001280.1:0-550 GCA_048563625.1 Gammaproteobacteria bacterium
TCGGTAAAAAGTATCTCTTGATACGCCCATAACCTGACAGGCTTTAGATACATTTCCTAATTCTTCGGCTAAATTTAATAAACCGGCTTTATGTTTGATGATAGGATTGTTAGTATAAAAGATGAGAGTCTCCTTTTGTTTTGTTATAAAGATTCACACCTTTAATCAAAACGGGAAACTCTCACTAAGTCAAGCCGACTGTCAGATCAGGTCGGAACTACTACAGTTTAAGTCAGCTGTCCCGCGTCAACTATCTTGTCCGGTTTAACGACAATTACGATGGCCGGTTGAGTGCCTGTTTATGTCCTTTATTTTTTCTTCGGTAACTTTCTCCTTCAATTTCAATAATGGTTGAATGGTGGATAATGCGATCAATTGCGGCCACGGTCATTAATGCATCAGGAAAGAGCTGATCCCAGTGGCTGAATGTCTGATTAGAGGTAATGATCAGACTTCCGCTTTCATAACGATGTGCAATAAATTCAAATAACACCTGGGTCTCTGAATCAGTCTTTTTAACATAGCCAATGTCATCAATGATCAGAACCCG
>JBHNNM010001281.1:0-548 GCA_048563625.1 Gammaproteobacteria bacterium
AATGCTTCCTTTTGGGTCTTTTTCATACACTTCTGCCCAGGTCCCAGCTCTTCTTCTTGTTATTTTGGTGTTTTTAGTGTTTCCCAGGTCTCCTCTCTTTTTAGTGTGCTGTTTTGGGCATAGTCCACATGTGTCACAGACTGTGGCAGGGTGATTGCACTTGTAAACAGGTGGTAAACAGGCTCAAGATCCCCCAGGGTCTCTCCACACTATTGTTTCACCGGTGGAGTGAAGTTCCTTCAAGGGGAGGGGTCCGCGGTGATTCACCGTATGAAAAACTACCTGCTTTACAAAAATGCCACTTGTCTGTGTTCTCTGAGTGCTGCTTTTTAGAGCTTTTAGCTAGCCTTCTTCTATCAGAACTCTTCTCTTTAGTGGTTTTGTTGTTCTTTTTAGTGTTGTGTAGGGCTCTGTTCTTCTCAGAGTGGTTTTCGTAGGGCTCCTTTCCGATTTGAATGCTTCACATTAGGGCTTTTTCTTTGGTCTTCTTCAGCCCAGCTATTGTTGTTACTTAGTGGTTTTGCTCTGTTTAGCCTTTCATAGGGCTC
>JBHNNM010001282.1:0-548 GCA_048563625.1 Gammaproteobacteria bacterium
AGAGAGAGAGAGAGAGAGAGAGAGAGAGAGAGAGAGAGAGAGAGAGAGAGAGAGAGAGAGAGAGAGAGAGAGAGAGAGAGAATAAACAAAACAAACAAAATCCATTAGCATTGTTACACCACCTGGAATCACCTGGCTTTTACAAACAGTAGCAAATGCCGCAACAAAACTGATATTAACTTCTGTGTATTGGCTCTTTCATTCAAATCCAAATAGGGGCGGGGGTAGCAAAAGTAAAAGAGAAAAAAGAGAGGGGGGGGGGGACGAGAAGGAAGTTGGGGGGGGGGGGATATGCGTGCCATCATAATTATCAGCAAGTCCATACAAATAAAGGTAGTACCTCTGTACAGTCAAGTCTGGTCTAACAAGATATTACGTCCTTGCCCCTTCCTTTCCACAGCGCAAGAACACAGGCACCGACACAAGACACCGACACAAGACACAAGTTTTTATCTATTCTCCTTCATCTGCACTCATTTCATTTCCCGACATAGCACGCCTGAATGCTTCATCCAGATCTGTGTGAATGTTCACTCTAACAATGCGAC
>JBHNNM010001283.1:0-548 GCA_048563625.1 Gammaproteobacteria bacterium
CAACAATATCTACCATGAACTGGTACACTGACAACCAAGACTGCATCTAAATTCTAATGACGAAATTCCCCCAAAACAACATATTAAATACAATTAATTATCCCCACTCAATTCTTGACCTAGCTCCAAATAAAGTAGATAATAATAACCTAGCAACATCCGGTCTGTAATAGTCTACAGTTTCTGTGGACGTAAACTAACACTGAACTGGAACTTTGCAAAATATCACTGTTAGTGTTATATTAACACATACATTTTTAAAGTTCAGAGTGTTCTAATGGAATGTGTTTTGCCCTGCTATAACTGTCATGGTTGACTGGACATTAAAACTATAATGTGAGCAAGTGCTCTTTGTACGTTTTACAATAATCCCGCCCCGCTTAACGGATCAATGCAATTTCATTACTGTACTTTAGTAACCCGGGAACCGGAGCAGACGACGCTTTTGGTTTGAAGCGCGGCGTGTGGCGTAACGCCACATGGCCTTCACACAGCCGACCGGCGATAGCCGCCAGTGCGCGCCTTTTTCAAATCTGTTTTTCTCACTT
>JBHNNM010001284.1:0-547 GCA_048563625.1 Gammaproteobacteria bacterium
TCTTTCAGTTGAATAAGAAAAGCCCTGATGTGTACAACACCAGGGCTTTTGATGGTATTAAAATTTGTGTTAAAGAGGGTTGTTACTGCAGCTGATATTCATCGGCATTTTCATCCCATTTGAATATTGAGTCAGGTTTAGCCAGAATCGCCTGGTTGACGACTACCTGTTCCATCATGGCTTCCATCATAGATAAGCGCTTATCAAATTTGGCCATTTGATCCATATGGTCATTGGACATCATAGATTTTTTATCACCTTTCATGGAATTCATCATGGCATGCATGGATTTCATATGAGCAGCCATCATGGCTTTGCGCTTGGCAGGATCTTTTTCCTGCATAATTTTATTCATATCGGCCTTCATAGCCTGCATACTGGATTGCATATCACTGGACATCCAGCTCATGGCCATACCGCCTTTATCCATAGCGGAATGATTGTGGTCATTGCCTGCATAAACAAAGGTGGTAGAAGCCAGTAATAATACGCTTGCGATAGTTGTCAGTTTTTTCATTGTAAACTCCATATACTTTAATTTTAAGAA
>JBHNNM010001285.1:0-547 GCA_048563625.1 Gammaproteobacteria bacterium
GTGTGTGTGTGTGTGTGTGTGTTCGTATGTGTAAGCAGGCGCGGCGCGCGTGCATGTGTGTGTGTGCATGTCAGTGTTAGCGCGTGAGAGTTTACTGGTGTATGTGTGTTTGAGCGCCCATATAGTTTGTGCGCGTGCACATGGCACGTGCGGTCGGAATGCGTGTGAGGTCCTTAGTAGTGCTTCCATGCGGCTCGGCTGAGTGCCATAACCTGTATCAAAGATTATCAATACAGATTACGGGCGTGTACAGCATTTTTTTTTTCTTTTTTTTTTTCTTTCTATCTTTCTTTCTTTCTTTCTTTCTTTTATTTTTTTATTTTTCATGGACGATTTTTGTGTGTGGTTCATATACTGAATAATGTCACCAGATATCCCGATCATCCGCGAGGAGCTGACTTTACCATGGACTTTACAGTCGTGATTAAAACTGCACACACACACACACACACACACACACACACACACACACACACACACACACACACACACACACACACACACACACACACACACACACACACACACACACAAACACACACACACA
>JBHNNM010001286.1:0-546 GCA_048563625.1 Gammaproteobacteria bacterium
TGTGATAGACAGTGTAAATTAAACTGTGTATCCGCTCTTATTTAAATATAAGGAGCCAACTGCTCCTCAAACTCGATTATAAATCGATACATTGCTGCTTTCCAATTTCTGATGGGCATTGACCATTTTTTGGAAGCCGACTGGATAGCCAGATAAATCACCTTCATGGCAGAATCATCGTTAGGAAACAGTCGCCTGTTCTTAATAGCCTTGCGAATAACACTGTTCACTGACTCAATGGCATTGGTGGTATAAATAACCCGCCTGATATCCTCAGGATAATCAAACAGCGTGATAAGGTTCGGCCAGTGTGCCTTCCATGACCGACTGATTTGTGGGTATTTATCATCCCACTTTTGAGCAAACCGCTCTAATTCCATTGCTGCTTCCTGCTCAGTTGCAGACTGGTAGATTTGCTTTAAATTCGCTGTAACCGCTCTGTAATCCTTCCAGGGCACAAACTTCAGTGAATTTCTGAGCATATGCACAATACACAGCGGAACTCTGGCCTGAGGGTAGGCAGTATTGATAGCTTCGGGAAAACCA
>JBHNNM010001287.1:0-546 GCA_048563625.1 Gammaproteobacteria bacterium
CTCTCTTGTCATTTCTGTATATAATTCTAAAATCTGAACTAAGACTGGATGATCATATTTTAGGTTTAATATAGACTGTAACGATGAAAGGGAATCAGATAATATCAAAAATGATTTTTCTTTGGAATAATAAACATGTTTGAGAGCTAAAAGAATAGCCCTCAACTCTGCTGTATATATTGAACTGTCGTCTGGAAGCCGACATGTAAAAGGTTTTTTAATTCGTTTTGTGGATACAGCCGCCGCAGCAACTCCTTCCTCTGTTTTAGAACCGTCGGTGAATTCTTTTCTTCTGATAAATGGTATTCAGAGATATGTTGTAAATAGAGCTGTTTATATATTTCTGTGTTTGTTGTATCTTTTTTTTAACTGGCTAGGTCAAAACGGACTGCAGGAACTGAAAGTTTCCAAGGGACGATGTCCCATGAGGAAGCATCGTCTACCAAATTTAGGTTAAGTTTGGATTTCTCCAAGTGGGGAAGAATGCGGATGCCAAGAGGTGGAACCTTTGACTCCGATTCTTCAAATAATTTGGTGTTTTCGGGT
>JBHNNM010001288.1:0-545 GCA_048563625.1 Gammaproteobacteria bacterium
AGTAGTTTATTGAGATTTGAACATATGTGCATTTTTGTAAAAGGTTGCTTAACTTTTGAACTTGAGTATATTCTATTCCGTGACGTCATCCATTAATGCAGGTGTTAATCAAACATTCTCTGTGACTCTTTCAGTCGCCATGATATATTTGGTGGTAAATGAAGCACTTTTGTTCAATATTTTTACACGAGCATTGTACAAAATTATGCAACGTGACATTTTTTCTTTTTTAATCTTCATTAATCCCACACGCGTAATTCAGGCCACCATACCTGGGTAAGACAACAGCAGCCGCAAGAGCAGTGCTACCCATTGATACCAGCATGTGCAGTATTTCTGTGTGTCCAAAGAATGGTATAGCTGCCTGTTGTTTGGGATTTGTAGGGGACACGCCCATTTTAATAGATGCCATTAAGCTGCTATGTACCATCTCAGATAATCCCTAAAAGCAGAATAGTTCATCTTGCAGACAAGCAGATATTGAAAAGACACATAATGAGCTATCCAAAAATCATTGTCTCCAAAAATCCCCGGGGGGGGGGGGG
>JBHNNM010001289.1:0-544 GCA_048563625.1 Gammaproteobacteria bacterium
AAGTGTTTTAGGGGTAATATGTGATACCATATCTCAGATCACGCCATTAGCAACACACAGAAACTGGGAAGATTATAGAGCAGGCTAACCATACAGATTTTACCTCATCTTTGATTTTTTGCAGCCTCTTCAGCTGCAGGCAGTTTGTTTTGAAGGCTTCAGACCATTTATAATGATGAACTAGTTCATGTTGGGTCGCGAGATTAAAAGTGACGCTGGGGTGTCTGCTCCACTCTGTTTTCTCTCTAGAAAATCAGCTTCACTGAACTTGGTTTGTAAGTCCCAATGGAGGCATCGCATCGTGCTTTTGTATCATACAATGTAATAGCCTTGGAGGGCAAAAACAGAACCAGTTTTTGGTCCGCCTTCTGTATTGTCACAATATTCTAGCTCTTCCTGCATTGATGGCCTAGTTCAATAGACTGTGGAAAACACATAGGCACTGCAGATTTAATAGTCCATAAATGCATGATAACCTACATGGCTCCTCTGGAAAGTTTTTAATAGTTGAATCCAAATGAAATAAACATAAGATTGTGGTAGA
>JBHNNM010001290.1:0-543 GCA_048563625.1 Gammaproteobacteria bacterium
AGACTTGTAACAAAACATTATTATGCCCCCATAATGAGGTCTGGAGGTGTTGGATATGTATATATTTGAATCACCATATCATTATGTCCAGACAATATCTTCTGAACCACTCAACCTTTTCGTAAACCAGCTTGGTACTGTAGTGCATCATAGCCCCGAAGGGAGGTTGGGGATCTCTTATGTTTCGTTCCTGTCTGGAATTTCAGGGCTGTCATTTTGGGATCTCCTCTCTTGTTTTTACTGCCTAGTCCTCTTGCTCTTTCTGCTTGTCATTTTTCTGCTAATGGTCCATTCTCCTGAATTTTTGTTCCAGAAAATTCAAAGTATTTTTCGTTAAGGGTTAGGCTTTTTTGTATGGCTCTTGTTGAGCAGCTAGGAGATGATAGTTGGTAGGTGGTATGTGCAGCTTGCTGCCATGTGGCACTGGTATTTGTCGTGGTGCATTTATATAACAGTTTTTAATTTCATATTGTGTCTGTCCATTCCTTTTTTATATTTTTCTTTAATCTGGTATCGATGAATTAGACAGAATGGTTGACGATA
>JBHNNM010001291.1:0-543 GCA_048563625.1 Gammaproteobacteria bacterium
TGACATAGATATTAACGCTGCTTTGAAAATTATCACGGACAGTATCTTAGAAGCAGGCTCTTGTATGCGAAAGACTGTAAAAATCAAAAGAGTGCAGGGTAGTCAGTGGTATGATAGGGAGTGTGCTGAGAAAAAGAAAGCTGCTAGAAGGGCTCTGAGACGATACAGAAAAACTAACAAGGACGACGATAAGCAAACGTATTTCGAACAGAGAAAGGAGTATAAAGCATTACTGCAATCAAAACAAAAGCAGTTCAAACAAGATCGAGTAAACAAGCTCGAAAGCAGTATGAAAGATTCACGTGATTTTTGGGGAGAGATCAGAAAATGTAGGCGGGCAAAGACTATACACGGCAACATTTCTACGGAAAGCTGGCGCGACCATTTTTTTAAACTTCTAAATTCAGACATACATGACGATCACTCAGTGGATCCCCAAACAGATGACGTAAACACAGTGCATGATGAGTTGTTGGATTCTGAAATCACCGAAGACGAAGTTAGAAAAGCCATTCGGAGACTCAAAAGTGGAAAAGCTGCTGG
>JBHNNM010001292.1:0-542 GCA_048563625.1 Gammaproteobacteria bacterium
TAGGGGAACCTGGGGCTGGATCACCTCCTTTAAGACTTAGCGAGAAGCGAAGACATATGTGCTTTGTGACGAACGCTCATTAGATTGGCAGGGACTCACACAAATTGTTTGATTTGAAAGAGAAACGTTCAGCGTTCAGAAAGAGCCTGAAGGCGTGGATGTTACCTAGAGTCAGATAAGCTCTGATTTAAAGTAATAGTTTAACGCCGGATTTTTCGTTCTGCTCAAGGCGCGCAAGTGATGAGGGAAGGAGCATGCACCAGTATGTGACTGACCGAAGAACGCAGTCGCAACGCGGAGCAGGACGAAAAAGACAAGTTAAACGGGGCTATAGCTCAGCTGGGAGAGCGCCTGCCTTGCACGCAGGAGGTCAGGAGTTCGATCCTCCTTAGCTCCACCAAATTTGTCCGCACAGAGGTAAAAAAAGAGAGATTAATTATAGATACACAGTAAAACGACAATAGGTCATGTGTTTATAATTAATCTATTTTTTTGATAGATTAGAATTGCTCATATCTTCGGATAAGGGTAATGCTCTTTAA
>JBHNNM010001293.1:0-542 GCA_048563625.1 Gammaproteobacteria bacterium
GCATGTGCCACCATACAAAATATGGGCATTTATGATCGGTGTGAGAAAGATGTTAAAAATTGTCGTCCACATTCTCTGAAGCCAGAGGAGGGTCTTTTAACGATAGATAAGGATTTTCTTTCTTTGTCTGTATTCATCTGACACCAAAGGGGACAAAATCATAAAGACAATGAAAATGCTGGATCGCTGTACATGAAGCAGTTCACGTCTTAGAGCGGCTATGCCTATTGTTCATGTTACTTTTCGCCGTTTATATCACACTTCACTGATCAAACTACATTTTGCTGATCACAGCATGTACCGTTACTGCTTTTTACTGTTTATATTACATGTTTGTGTTCCTTGTTACTGTTTATGATTCTGCGTGTTCATGATATGTTACAATATTATAAAACTGATTTCCATCTTAGACATCATTGCCCACAATTTTCACTTTTATGTCGCTTTTTGCAGTCCGTGATGGAAAATTGAAATAAGTCAACGAAACAAATTGCCCTAATATAACCGTCATGGCTGACTGGGTGTCAAAAGCCAATTATAAC
>JBHNNM010001294.1:0-541 GCA_048563625.1 Gammaproteobacteria bacterium
ATTCAAGCATTATTGAAATTGAAGGAGAAAGTTACCGAAGAAAAAATAAAGGAAAATAAACAGGCACTCAACCGGCCATCGTAATTGTCGTTAAACCGGACAAGATAGTTGACGCGGGACATTAATGCATAAGTTATTATTTTATAAAGACTATTATTACTGATAACGGTTGTTCTCCGCTTTAATGAGTGAGATTTTGTCCAAAATAGAACATGCTCTGCTCATCAGGAATGGAGGTTTGCCTGATTTTTAGTTTAAAATATTCGGTATCCCGAATCCCTCTGGCTCTTTTTCTTATTAAGCCAATACTAACATTGCCAGCTTCTATTCTGGCTGATGTCAGTTGATGTTTAGCATAGTTGCAAATACCATCTTTGTTCTTTCTCATTGAACGAGCAAATGTTTTCAAGTAGGTCATATTCATAGGTATGTCTTTAAGGATTTTATCATTTCGTTTCAATGATTTACCCATCAGGATGAAATTCCATAATTAGGTTCTACACCAAACTGATAAAGTCCAGTAGACTTATCCCGTTCAGGA
>JBHNNM010001295.1:0-541 GCA_048563625.1 Gammaproteobacteria bacterium
TCACTTATAAAACACATTCAAAGGATGTTAAAATTAGCCAATCAAATCTTCAAGGTTTTATTTTACCATAACTAATTGTATTTTATGGTAATAAATATTACCGGCCAAGCACTAAATAACTGTTCCGAAATGGTGTCCATATAAATGGAACTTAAGCTTTGTTTATCGATCAAAGAAATTAACCAAAAAAACCTGATCAAACAAAGCTTAAGTATGAATAATATTATAACGGAACTGAGCCGTCCTGTACGCCGACGGTTAAAAAAAGTCGTACAATTTAATAAAGATGGTAACTACAGAAGGCGGGCTAAAGCAATTTTACTCCTGAATGAGGGTTACAGCAGAAAACAGGTTTCCCAATTGCTGAGTGCCAGCCGGACAAGTATCAGAAAATGGGTACAACGCTTTGAACAATTTGGCGAATCAGCCCTGGTTCCGGAAAACCGGGGCAGAGCACCCTATAGTATCAATGAAGCCATTTGTACCCGGTTACTGGAGCTGGTACAGAAGCAACCGAAAGAATTTGGATGGTTTAACTCAA
>JBHNNM010001296.1:0-541 GCA_048563625.1 Gammaproteobacteria bacterium
CTGGACCGTGGAGAAAGATGTCTAGGGCCTGACCTGCAATGTCCGCGATAACGACATCATCAGGCTCCACGTGTCCGAGTCACCAGGAGTCAGCCTGGGGAACTGCTGAAGCCAGTCAGGAGAGGGCTATTTTGGAGGTTGTTAGAAAGGGCATTGTTGTCTGGAAATGTTGGAGTATGTGTTGAACACATCTACAAATGTTTTCTGTCAGTACTGTCGTAGGCGAGAAGGCCTCCGATGTGGAGCTGTCCTGAGGAGCATCTGCCAAGCTACCTGGCCGTCGCCCACAAGCACACTGGGCAGGAAGAGGACAACTAAGCGAAGGCGTCATGTTTGGTGAGTTCCGGGTTTTGCTCCTTGTTTGTTTTAGGAGTGTGGATGGGTGGATGGGAATGGATGTGTGAGTGAATGTTTGTCTTGACGATGCCATTCTTGTGGGCAGACTCTGGACCGTGGAGACAGATGTCTAGGGCCTGACCCGCAATGTCCGCGACAACGACATCATCAGGCTCCACGTGTCCGAGTCGCCAGGAGTCAGCCT
>JBHNNM010001297.1:0-540 GCA_048563625.1 Gammaproteobacteria bacterium
GAGGTCTGGAAGGACAGTACAGCTGACGGCGGTCAGGGAGACGAGCAGGAATGATGGGAGGTGAAGGTGTTGAGACGGCGGCCTGCAAACTCCAGAAAATTCGAGCTTTGGCTATTTTACAGATTTAATTTTTATTTTACAGATTTTATTTTACAGATTTTATTTTTTATTTTACAGATTTTATTTATATTTGACAGATTTTATTTTGCAGTTTTTATTTTACAGATTTTATTTTACTTTACAGATTTCATTTTCTATTTTACAGACTTTATTTTACTCGTTTGAATTTTTTTATTTTACAGATTTTAATTTTAATTTTACAGATTTTATTTTCCAGATTTTATTTTGCAGTTTTTATTTTACAGATTTTATTTTACTTGACAGATTTCATTTTCTATTTTACAGACTTTATTTTACTCAGTCATAGTTGTGTATTAGTTTTCATTTTTGTCGATGGAGTGTTTGGTCCTCTATGATTGAGAATCTCTTGGCAGCTACACACATTTTAGTAATCAAACATAATTTAGGAGCACTTTATTT
>JBHNNM010001298.1:0-539 GCA_048563625.1 Gammaproteobacteria bacterium
ACTCGCTATGATAAGCTGGAAAGAAACTATGCCAGTACATTAGCGTTAGGCTGTTGTATGGTGTGGCTTCCTATGTGGAATGGTTAAATTTTGTACACAAAAGATCAACAGCCCCTAATCAGATGACAGTATCGTTGAGTAAATCGACAGCCTTTATCAACAAAATCACATTGCTCTATACGACGTTCATTTTTACTGATAAAAACCTGAGCTAATTCAATTTCTACATAACAGGGGTAGCCCATAAACGGAACATCACGAACCTGTCTTTTGACAAAACGCTTGATTGTGCCTTTTTGCCCTGTTAATGGAGCAATTGCTTTCCTGCGTTTATCCCTTTTGCAAAGAATATGTATCGTCTTATGGTGCTTATTTAGTGTTATTTCATTGACTCTCTGGCCACCCAGTCCCAAAATACTGGGTGAGATGTTGATACTCATATTACCTATTGCTTATAAAACTGTCAGAAGCTTTATATTTCAACAGGTTTTGTGAGTATTAGCATCTTTCTTCACTCATCAGAGCGGAGAAGAGCCTTC
>JBHNNM010001299.1:0-539 GCA_048563625.1 Gammaproteobacteria bacterium
AAAAAGGAAATCCATAATGCAAATTATCACAGCAGAAAACATATCCCTCTAGCCCACCTCCACGGACACCCGTACTTCACCCAAGCCACATACACAGTACACCACTACTATCATACTCGAACTTCACTGGATCTCTATAGACAGCTACCCTGGTAAAAACCATACAGAATGGTCAAAGGAGTGTTTTTTTCTTTTTGATTTCTTCTACTTCAACAAGATTGACAGCTCTAGTTTGAAAAACAAAACATAATATATATATATAAATATAAAGGAGTGTTTCTTTTTATCTGAATAACCTTCACTGGTTTTATATATATATATATATATTAAAAACCAGACTCGAATGTTTTCGGGGAGACTGGATTAGGTTTGGGAATCAGGGCATGTCATAAAGGAATAGATGGTAGACATTGTGGGTTTTCATGCAATTCAAATCTCCCCCTTTTGAAAACCTCTTCCAATTTTGACAGGCACTTTACAAAGACCATTTTGCCGAGAGGTGTAATATTTAACATCAAGCCCGAATCCCAACAACACTG
>JBHNNM010001300.1:0-538 GCA_048563625.1 Gammaproteobacteria bacterium
ACTCGCTATGATAAGCTGGAAAGAAACTATGCCAGTACATTAGCGTTAGGCTGTTGTATGGTGTGGCTTCCTATGTGGAATGGTTAAATTTTGTACACAAAAGATCAACAGCCCCTAGTGGGCTTTGTCGTCATATGAGTATTCAGGCCGTTTCCCGACATTTAAAAATACGTTGGGAAACAGTCAAGAATATTGATAAAGATTATCTTGAAAAAACATTGCCAGCATTGGAGCCTGAAAAATTAAAGGGCTTAAAATATATCGGTGTTGATGAAGTCGCCAGGGCAAAAGGTCATGATTATATGACCGTTATTTTATGACATGCTTGAAGGACATTTAATCGGGGTAGAAACAGGACGCACATCAGATGTTTTTACAAAGTTTTTAAAACGAATACCAAAGGAAACCACTGAAAACATAGAGGCAGTTGCAATGGACATGGGGCCAGCCTATCAAAAATCAGTGAGAGAAATCTTGCACAATGCTGATATTGTCTTTGACCGATTTCATGTCATGAAGAATTTCTCTGACGTGATAA
>JBHNNM010001301.1:0-538 GCA_048563625.1 Gammaproteobacteria bacterium
CTTTTAAAATAGTATCCAGGCCGGATACACCGGACAGGGAAATACGCGGTTCTACCACCCAGAATTGGGCTTTTTCATTCAGATAGGGTTCGGTGCGTTTATCCATTTCAATATGCAGTATAACATGCTGCAGATCATCCGCCACCTCATAGCTTTTCACAACACCTGTCGTAATACCCTTGTAGAAGACCTTAGTTTTACCCACCTCAATGCCTTCGGCAGTACGCACTTTTAAAGTAATCATTATGCAGCATTAAGATAACTTTCAAAAATCAGCCCCAGCCCAATCAGCAGCGGCACAATAGGCAGGATCCAGATGGGCGAAAAACTGCGCCGGGAATTAACTTTGGGACGTGCCAGTGGCACTGAATTTATATCCGCTTGTTCATTATCACTCATAATTAGTCTGTTTTTTTATTTTAAAAGCTGATGTATCCCCACGAATTTATTAGAAAATTCGAGGTTTAAATAAGATCGACTTTCATGGTGAAATATGATCAAATTTGTTTCGACCAAAAAACAAATCAAAAGAACACCA
>JBHNNM010001302.1:0-538 GCA_048563625.1 Gammaproteobacteria bacterium
ATTTTAAGGGACCCTGAGCATGCCCTGTATGGGGAGTTCCAACACTTGCCATCTGAATTGTGTGTCGTAACCATTCTGTATGGTTTTTACCAGGGTAGCTGTCTATAGAGATCCAGTGAAGTTCGAGTATGATAG
Source organism: Gammaproteobacteria bacterium (assembly GCA_048563625.1). GTDB lineage: Bacteria > Pseudomonadota > Gammaproteobacteria > GRL18 > GRL18 > JANELJ01. The sequence goes on from JBHNNM010001302.1 coordinate 136, forward strand.
TAGTGGTGTACTGTGTATGTGGCTTGGGTGAAGTACGGGTGTCCGTGGAGGTGGGCTAGAGGGATATGTTTTCTGCTGTGATAATTTGCATTATGGATTTCCTTTTTTGACTTTTTTTTTTTTTTTTAAATCCAGTCTGTCTGGATTTATTATCGCTTTAAATGCTTTTGACGTGTGTTTTTTTGGTGTTTTTTAATGAGTCTTAATAGAGGGATGATGTACAAGTACATGAGTATTGCTTAGTGTGGCATGTGTATACAGTACCCATACTGGGCTTATGTAATATATATATATATAAAGCCAGTGAAGGTTATTCAGATAAAAAGAAACACTCCTTTATATATATATATTATGTTTTGTTTTTAAACTGGAGCTGTCAATCTTGTTGTAGTAGAAGAAATCA
>JBHNNM010001303.1:0-537 GCA_048563625.1 Gammaproteobacteria bacterium
GCATGGTTGCTTGCTGGCCGAGATACAGAGCTATAAAAAAATAAAAATAAAAATCAGCTTTACTGTTCATGTCTGTTTTTATTCATTAGTACCATAAATTACTACTGCTATTATTATGGTTTCATTATGATTATTATTATTACAACTACTACTACTACAAATGCTACTATACATTAATAAAATGTAACTGTTATTACAGTTGCTCTCTCTCTCTCTCCACCCTGATATAACCATCATGGCTGACTACACATACTGCACATGCTCAGAAGCAGGGCTGGGTGCACGTACTTCTCTATCTAGGTAAAGTGACCCAAAGGAAATCAAGCCAGTGTTGCTGAACAGAACAGTATAATACCTAGGACCATCCAAGAAGTGTCCCCAGCACCCACCCCTGGCTCCTTTGTGACCAGGGTCTGCTAAATCCCTAAGTTTAACGAGTATTAAAGGAAAAGTGGGCAAGTGAAGGCTGGAGCTGTGCCAGTCGGGGTTCATCCCCAGGGACTGCTATGGTAGCCGGATCGGTCTAGCCAGATACTC
>JBHNNM010001304.1:0-536 GCA_048563625.1 Gammaproteobacteria bacterium
TCCTGTGCGGTTGACACGACGTTAAAATTCAATTATTTACTTATTTGTTGCTTGACAAAAGCCATTAAAATGCATCGACGAATTTGCATATAGTTTTGCCTTCCAGCTAAAATCCACTCAGTTTCAACCTCCAGTGTCTTTTGACCACACAAATCTCAGTAAATGACCGAACTGCAGGATGTTTTACTGGAAGAATGAATGACAGCAAGTAGCTGCTGAAACCTCTTTCCGGGTCTTGGCAATGTGTCCAGTCCGTCTGATTCTCTCCAGTTGTGCACACTTTCATATTTGTGTAAATCAGTATGAATAAATAGATTCATTCAATGTGTTATTATTTCATATATTTTACATGCACCTTCATACAAACTCTTCTTAAGAAATCTCAGTCGTGGCCCATCAGCTATGCCAAACATGAACGTCTGGAATAGCCTGCTCAAACTTTCTAACAAACTAACAAACTTTCTAACAAACTAAGGAACATTTCGGATCAGTACTAAAAAGAAAGAATATTTTCATAGTATAAGGAGTGGGCACCA
>JBHNNM010001305.1:0-536 GCA_048563625.1 Gammaproteobacteria bacterium
TGTAAAATAAAAACTGCAAAATAAAATCTGTAAAATAAAAATAAAATCTGTAAAATAAAATTAAAATCTGTAAAATAAAATCTGTAAAATAAAAAATAAATCTGTAAAATATAAAATAAAATCTGTAGAAGAAACAATGAAATCTGTAAAATAAAAAATTAGAAACGAGTAAAATAAGTCTGTAAAATAGAAAATGAAATCTGTAAAGTAAAATAAAATCTGTAAAATAAAAACTGCAAAATAAAATCTGTAAAATAAAAATAAAATCTGTAAAATAAACATTAAAATCTGTAAAATAAAAAATTAGAAACGAGTAAAATAAAGTCTGTAAAATAGAAAATGAAATCTGTAAAGTAAAATAGAACTGTAAAATAAAAACTGCAAAATAAAATCTGTAAAAATTAAAATCTGTAAAATAAAATCTGTAAAATAAAAATTAAATATGTAAAATAGCCAAAGCTCGAATTTTCTGGAGTTTGCAGGCCGCCGTCTCAACACCTTCACCTCCCATCATTCCTGCTCGTCTCCCTGACCGC
>JBHNNM010001306.1:0-535 GCA_048563625.1 Gammaproteobacteria bacterium
GAGCATTTGCTTTTATTTTTTCTACAGTTTCCTGGACACCATAAGGACTGACATGTTCTTTCAGCATCATGCTGGGAGCCTGTGTCCAGCCAAGAATACTTACTGCAAAAATTCCAATAACAAAACCTAATAATACCTGCTTTATATTACTCATTTCCATTCTCCTTTGTTTTCATGTTTTTTATGTTTTTTGTAATTCTGGTGTTAGTATACTTAAATAATGTATCCATTAGATTGCTGGAGTATCGACTTTTGTAACGGATTGTAACGAGTGTCCCGCGTCAACTATCTTGTCCGGTTTAACGACAATTACGATGGCCGGTTGAGTGCCTGTTTATTTTCCTTTATTTTTTCTTCGGTAACTTTCTCCTTCAATTTCAATAATGGTTGAATGGTGGATAATGCGATCAATTACGGCCACGGTCATTAATGCATCAGGAAAGAGCTGATCCCAGTGGCTGAATGGCTGATTAGAGGTAATGATCAGACTTCCGCTTTCATAACGATGTGCAATAAATTCAAATAACACCTGGGT
>JBHNNM010001307.1:0-535 GCA_048563625.1 Gammaproteobacteria bacterium
ATATATCCAGTCATACTGTTGCATATGACTCTATGATGTGTGTGTGTGTGTGTGTGTGTGTGTGTGTGTGTGTGAGTGAGTGTTTCCCAGTTGTGTCAGAGTATTTTGCATAAAGTGTACAGTTTTTACTGTTACCTTGTTACCCTTTATAATATTCCCCATCCCCACCACAAATGAGCTCTTTGCACCACACACTCCCCACTGACCAAATGAGGTGTGACCACCCTCTCCAAAGGAAGAGCTTAGATTTAGATCACCTGTTTTCTTTTCCTTGAACTTGATAATTATGGGTACATTTTCCCTTGTCTGTTTATTAGTTACAAGGTTGACAGGATCATGAATATACCACTATTTTTGTTCTTTGCATATATTCAACCTCAAGGAAGAACATTTACGTTTCCTGATTTGACAGACCACAGGACTTGTGATCAAAAGGTTGTGGATGTGGTGGGAGAATTTTATTCTCCAGGGTCAGCTTTCTGTGCCGACTCTTATTTTGGTGTCTGTTCCACCCCTGTGTTACCAATATTATTTA
>JBHNNM010001309.1:0-535 GCA_048563625.1 Gammaproteobacteria bacterium
GACAGGCTTTAGATACATTTCCTAATTCTTCGGCTAAATTTAATAAACCGGCTTTATGTTTGATGACAGGATTGTTAGTATGAAACATGAGAGTCTCCTTTTGTTTTGTTATAAAGATTCGACACCTTTAATCAAAACGGGAAACTCTCACTAAGTCAAGCTGACTGTCAGATCAGGTCGGAACTACTACACTTTATCGAAATACATCATCAAAAACCTGTATTTCAATTTGATGGGGATGATTTAGAAAAAACTATTGAAGAAGCTCTTGGAAATGTTGTTCCTGTATGCTCCAATTGTCATAGAATGATACACAAAAAAAGAGAAAGCCCTCTTTCTCTAAATAACTGTTCCAAAATGGTGTCCATATAAATGGAACTTAAGCTTTGTTTATCGATCAAAGAAATTAGGTTGTTCTCCGCTTTAATGAGTGAGATTTTGTCCAAAATAGAACATGCTCTGCTCATCAGGAATGGAGGTTTGGCTGATTTTTAGTTTAAAATATTCGGTATCCCGAATCCCTCTGGCTCTTTTT
>JBHNNM010001310.1:0-535 GCA_048563625.1 Gammaproteobacteria bacterium
AGTATTAAAGGAAAAGTGGGCAAGTGAAGGCTGGAGCTGTGCCAGTCGGGGTTCATCCCCAGGGACTGCTATGGTAGCCGGATCGGTCTAGCCAGATACTCAAAAGTAGTTAATACGTTGCACATTTTCCCCACTGTCTAAATTTTCTTTTGTACTGTCTCATATGACTTTACTTCATAGGACTTTGCAGACCCCCCAAAAGTGCAGCATAATCTCTGAGCAACGGAAGGTGGCTGCAAACTCCAGAGAAGAAGAAAGAGCCAGTCTTAAGGAGAGGAGAAAAGATGCCTCCACTGAATTCAAACTTACAATGTCCAGACTACTCGCCCATCTCACCTATCTTGTCATGATGTAACTTGGGAAAGTCTTGCCAAGATGAGTAACAGCACTAACTAATGTATGGCAACACTAACATGTAGCAACACTAATGTGTGGCAACACTAACGCCTGCCAGTGAGGACAGTGGTGAGCAGCACTCACCCAGGTCTTCCTCCTGACAGTGCTGCCCTGTGTAACCATTCCTGCAGTTGCAGAA
>JBHNNM010001311.1:0-535 GCA_048563625.1 Gammaproteobacteria bacterium
ATATATATATATATCATTTGTTTGTTTGTTTTCGGTGTATATAGCTGACTGTAGAAGCACTGATGAGTCATGTCCTGTAGTAAAATTTGCAGATGATATAGAACTGGTTGGAAAAATTAGTAATGATGAAGATGTAATATACCACCAGCAGATTGAAATCTTTGTGAATTGGTGTGATAAAAATTACTTGTATTTGAATGTTTCCAAAACGAAAGAGATGTGCATTGATTTTAGGAAGAATCAAAGATGCTCCAAACCAGTGTACATTAAAGGAGAAGCAGTAGAGAGAGTAGATACATATAAGTACTTAGGTGTGGTTTTTGATAGTAAATTGAACTGGAAAGAGAACATCAACTCTGTGCTGAAAAAAGTGAACTCGAGAATGTATTGCATGAGAAAGCTGAGATCATTTGGAGTAAATTCAGATATGCTAGTAACTTTTTATAATGCTGTAATATGTAGTATTATTATGTTTGGTTCTGTCTGTTGGGGTGGGAATATTTCAAAATTAGATAGAGGGAGGTTGGAAAAGATT
>JBHNNM010001312.1:0-534 GCA_048563625.1 Gammaproteobacteria bacterium
CACTATATTAACTCTTTCATCCCTGAAAACCGCTACAGCGGTTGAGAGAATCTTTCCCTTCATTCCTGAGAACCTCTAGAGCGGGGCAGGCATAAACACTCCCTTCCTTCCGGCTGGCCGCTGCAGCGGTTCTGCCTTTGAAATCCGCGCCTATCTGTCACATGGTCAGCACGTCAGTTCCCCCTGGCCAGTGTAACGGGACCTGAGGAATGTTTTGATAAGCCGCACAATGCTTTGATTAGCCGTGCCTGGCCACTGCCAGATTGTGGGAAAGTGTCCAGTGCACAAAATTTGTCCATTTCTAGGGATGGGGTTAGGGTATTCTGTACAGTTGGAAAGATGGCGGCGGATGAGTACAATGACAGTGACCGGTTCTCTGATGATGATGTTTATGACAATCTGGGCGAAAATGATTTTGATCTGTTTGAACTGACAGAAGAGGAGAGAGCAGAGCTTGCAAATGCATTTAAAGATGATAGTGAGAGTGGTGATGAATTGGATGATGAAAACCTGCCATTGTTTTTTACTCAGCCA
>JBHNNM010001313.1:0-532 GCA_048563625.1 Gammaproteobacteria bacterium
TGGGTGGCCAGAGAGTCAATGAAATAACACTAAATAAGCAGCATAAGACGATACATATTCTTTGCAAAAGGGATAAACGCAGCAAAGCAATTGCTCCATTAACAGGGCAAAAAGGCACAATCAAGCGTTTTGTCAAAAGACAGGTTCGTGATGTTCCGTTTATGGGCTACCCCTGTTATGTAGAAATTGAATTAGCTCAGGTTTTTATCAGTAAAAATGAACGTCGTATAGAGCAATGTGATTTTGTTGATAAAGGCTGTCGATTTACTCAACGATACTGTCATCTGATTAGTGGGCTTTGTCGTCATATGAGTATTCAGGCCGTTTCCCGACATTTAAAAATACGTTGGGAAACAGTCAAGAATATTGATAAAGCTTATCTTGAAAAAACATTGCCAGCATTGGAGCCTGAAAAATTAAAGGGCTTAAAATATATCGGTGTTGATGAAGTCGCCAGGGCAAAAGGTCATGATTATATGACCGTTATTTATGACATGGTTGAAGGAGATTTAATCGGGGTAGAAACAGGACG
>JBHNNM010001314.1:0-532 GCA_048563625.1 Gammaproteobacteria bacterium
CAACATTGTTCTCTTGCAAAATTACTCTTGTTGCTTGCAAAAAACTTGCTGAAAATGTGCAAGTTGCTTTTGACCATCTCATTAGAAACAACAACAACAAAACAGTTCTTTTTAAAGTTTTATGCGATTTGGTCTGTATTTCTAATACATTGGCATATCAGATTTAAAAAAAAAAGCTAAAATGTAGTTTTTCTTGTGGAAGATATAAATTTATTAAAAACAAAATTGAAAGCTAATTTATTAAAAACAAAATTAAAAGCTAAGCCTTGAAGGAATATTCTTGAAACAAATTCTACATAACAATAAAAGTACACCAGGCATTTGAGAATTTTCTTTAAAACCATCTCCAACAACATACTTCAAACGCAATTCTGGGTACATTTTCCCTTGTCTGTTTATTAGTTACAAGGTTGACGGGATCATGAATATAGCACTATTTTTGTTCTTTGCATGTATTCAACCTGAAGGAAGAACATTTACGTTTCCTGATTTGACAGAGCACAGGGCTAGTGATCAAAAGGTTGTGGATGTG
>JBHNNM010001315.1:0-532 GCA_048563625.1 Gammaproteobacteria bacterium
CGCTATGATAAGCTGGAAAGAAACTATGCCAGTACATTAGCGTTAGGCTGTTGTATGGTGTGGCTTCCTATGTGGAATGGTTAAATTTTGTACACAAAAGATCAACAGCCCCTAATTAAACTTTTTCATTTAAAAGAGCACCCAGCATTTCATCCACGGTTTCAATAACCTTTCCGGAAGCCAGCACCTGGTACTTGTTCATTTTCATTTCAACCACAGGCGTCATAATATCTGCCTTACCTTCCATGGCCGCTTTACTGGCCAGTTGTGAGGCATTTTTCTTTATACCGTTAAGACCCTGCTGGATACCGGTTTGAGCTATAGCAGTAATGGCGTCAGACATATTTAAATCCTGAAATTTTGGGTACTGGAAGCGTGCGCAAAAATACCCACACTATCAGGCTTATATGTACTATTTAGAAATATTAGCGTCTTAAAAGTAAGAAACTTTAGCTGCAGGTATGCGGCTTTGGCAATTTGTGTATTATTTTATATACAACTATTTTATAACGACAACCATTTATTTTTTATT
>JBHNNM010001316.1:0-532 GCA_048563625.1 Gammaproteobacteria bacterium
TTTTTGCATTTATCATTACAGTGTATACTATGAAATAAAGTGTTCCTTGTTTGAAAACTTTACTGAAGTTGTTCTGTGTTTGAAATGATTATTTGTAGCACTAGATTCTTGAGCGCAAAATTTGGACACAGTGATTACATAATACTTACATTTAAAGCAGAATTTGTTTGTCCTGCCTGCTCTGATTTTATTACTAGCAGCTACTTAAATGCACCAGAAGCATTAAAATTGCATACAAATGGTTTTTCTCTGTATTATTATGACATTCACTGTGTCCATTGTTACAAACGTCCACACCTGACCTGACCCCAGTTTTGATGCCATACAGCACACACTTGGATCAAAACCATTTTTTGATGATGGAAATAGTTACTTGAAACATACCACTTTCTAATGGTAAGACTGAAAATAGCTTACTGGGAGTTTGATTTTGAGGCAGTGTGTCCCACTTTAGATCACGACCTTTTGTCACAGGCTCATATGTGTAAGGGTGGTGTGATGTGTGGGTGGTGTGATGTGTGGGGTGGTGATG
>JBHNNM010001317.1:0-532 GCA_048563625.1 Gammaproteobacteria bacterium
TTTGAGTGTCACTGAATGCATGTCCAGCTTAGACATATATGTCAGCCTCAAACCTGAAGCCATCAAGATTCTCAAGCTCTGTGTATTCTTGATAGTTATCTTCCTTTTGGGGTTGCTCCACCTGGATTTCAACCAGGTCTTGCGGCATGAAAAAACAGTCTGTCCAGTATACCTCCCACTTTTCCATTCACAGTATGCAAGCCATGGCCATCTGCTCGAGGAATGGTTTTAGTTGCCTTAACTGCGGAATATCAAGAGTGCTTGAAAGCTGGCCCTTTCGATGTGCATTATCAATGCATCTCTGCATGGTTGCATTGTGACTGTTCAACAAGGATGAGGTGTGTTGACACATTTTGTTGACATCTATCACTTATTTACCTCTACAGAGAAGATGCATGGAATGTTCCAGTTTCATTATTTTTCCTTAACGTGGTAATCTCTTTATCTCTTTAGCCCATAACATACTGAACCAAGTACTGAAAATAATGTTTATATGGTCTTGTTGGAAGCTTGCTCTTCAATGGGTTTAGTG
>JBHNNM010001318.1:0-531 GCA_048563625.1 Gammaproteobacteria bacterium
CGCAGATGAATTTATACAGGCCAAAAAACAGCATTCGGCTGTAGAGTCCGCCATTAATGCATTACAAGTCCATGGTCTGGACAAATGCCCCGACCATGGACTTGATGCTCTTGAACACTACCTGGCCTTGGCGGTGTTGTCGCGAAATATTCAAATTGTCGGTCGTATTGTACGCGAGCGGGAAAGGGAAAGAATAGAAGCACTAAAACAAGCCGCTTAAACAAGGAAGCTTATGTCAGGAAATCTACTGACGACAGGACAGGTCTGCCTAAAAATAGGCTCTGGCAGCCAATTTGGCTTGTCGGGTGCTGAGAGATGCCAATAGCAGTCAACGAGTACATAGCCTAGAGGCTAATTTCAGTTGCTAATGATCCCCTCCGTTTTAATTTTCTGCTTTTTCGGCCAATCACTAATTATTTTATTGATCACCTGCAACAGACATTAAACCACCTGAGCCGGAAAGACAATTATTCCTATCTTTTATTGATCGATCTGGATCATTTTAAAACCATTAATGATTCACTTGGACAT
>JBHNNM010001319.1:0-531 GCA_048563625.1 Gammaproteobacteria bacterium
TTCTCATTAGTTCAACAACATCCATGCCTAGTAGTAGTACCTCTGTTAATATTGCTACTTTACAAGTTTTACCCAAAAAGCAAAACAAAAATCACTTCTGTTCCCTCGCTCTCTCTCTCTCATATGCATGCACACATGCACACACACACACATATACTTGCAATCACAAACACACAATCCACTCACACACACACACAGACAGAAGGAATAAGGCAAAGTATTCAAGTAAACATCAAATAAAGAAATATTACTGATGGTCATTCACTACCGTCTCTTGCTTTTCTGTGTAAATACTGCACTTTTTTTTCTTTTTTCTTTTTTGGTTCACTGTGTAGATGTATTCCAATCTACACAGAGATTGCTAAATTTCTAACAGAGGAAGACAATTAAGACCCTGAATAAGAATAACAAATTATTTGATACATCACACTATGATGTCTTTGAAGCTTGTTATTCCTTTTCTCCCCATTTAAAATGGACTAGGGGGGAGGAGGTGACTGGTAGCTGCTGCAATCTGCGCAAAGCAACACA
>JBHNNM010001320.1:0-531 GCA_048563625.1 Gammaproteobacteria bacterium
TAGTGGGTGAGATGTTGATACTCATATTACCTATTGCTTATAAAACTGTCAGAAGCTTTATATTTCAACAGGTTTTGTGAGTATTAGCATCTTTCTTCACTCATCAGTGCGGAGAAGAGCCGTATGACTTATACCCTACCTAATGATAGTGAAATCTCCATGTTCTATATGCATGCCTTTGAAGAAGAACTGAAAGGACGTAACTCAATTCCTGCAGGATTTGGTGGAGGCGAAGCCGACATTAAAATGAAGCAGGATGCCTAGGGTATTGCATACGGCTGGAATTTCTAAAAATTCTTGAAATATGACTAATTACAGGTCACAAAAAAGGGAGCTTTCGCTCCCTTTTTTGTTTAATATCTGGAAATTTACGGCTTAGTCTGTCAAAATAATTTTTCTTTATAGTTACTTATAAAACTTAATATAAAAAGAACAGGAATGGAATCAATCCAAAGGAATTAAAAACGATGTATAAAAAAAATAGAAATTTTACACCTACTCAAATCATTTTTACACTATTTGCTTTATTGC
>JBHNNM010001321.1:0-531 GCA_048563625.1 Gammaproteobacteria bacterium
CACTCCACAGACCGTTGCCACAACCCGCACTCCACACACTTCTACGTCTGCTGTAACACACACTGTTACCCCTACCACACCCGACACCCCACGACTGAACTGCACCAGACAGTCGCCGCCTGCACTGAGACTGCCAAAGGAGGGCAGGCTCTCTGCGCTCCTGATTGGCGACTCCAACCTTCGACATGTGGACAGAAAGAGGCTTGACACCAGAGGCAACCTGCATGTCCGAACAGTTGGAGGAGCCACAGCGGGAGACATTGCGGCCTGCCTGCTCAACCAGTCGTCGCGAGCAGATACAAAGCACGTCGTCGTGCATATCGGGACTAATGACTGTTCCAGAGACGGCGACTACAACAAACAGCTGGTCATGGTCAGCTTTCAGGCCCTTGCCAAGCAACTGGTAAGGGTCTTCCCCAAAGCTGCCGTGGCCTTCACCTCCATTTTGCCCAAGAGAAGTGGGCATACGCTCGCCACAGAGGAGGCAAACAAAATGTTGAAAGACATGTGCTCCTCTTGTGGCTTTGAGCT
>JBHNNM010001322.1:0-531 GCA_048563625.1 Gammaproteobacteria bacterium
ACTCGGTACATGGATGTCCGTTTTTGGCGGTCATTTTTCGGCGCTTTTTCAGTGTGTGATGACTGTATCTTGAAATCAACCAAAGCCTGGTTGCTGAAATTATCTGTACTATATATTCATTCATTCATGCAAGTACACAACACAACATTTTAAATAAAAACAGTTTTCAACAATGTTTTATTTTCAACTGAAGTGCATAACCCCTTGCATGCGCACCTTTTGGCACTAAGTCATATATATATATATAAATGTGATGCTGAGCAGCCACCATTGCACTCCTGCACCTCCTGGTAGTGTGTTGGGTTTCACCGTTTTCTCACAGAAACAACAGACCATTGTGTGTAAAAAGTACATCAGAACGATGAAAAAATTATCTGGATCACTGAAAAGAATATATATGAAAAGCATATTTAGCAAGTACATCAGACTTAGGTAGTTGGGATAAAAAATTCAGTCAACATCATGATGCTGGTCTAAGCAATGTGAGCAATGAATTTTGGGAAGACACGGTAACACTAACAGTACTAACAC
>JBHNNM010001323.1:0-530 GCA_048563625.1 Gammaproteobacteria bacterium
ACCTGACCAGGACGAGAGCCGAGGTGGCAGCCAGGGCCAGACAGCTGAAACGCGACGGCAAGCTTGACGACACGTGGACTAGGGACGGCATCATTTTTGTCAAGAAGGGAGACTCTGTACACAGGATCACCACCGTACGGGAAATCCATGTTTTCAATTAGCGTTTAACGTTTGTGATTACAGTGATCGGGATACAGACTCCCTTCAGCCTCCACTCGTATTCCTTGAGCATAGGCTCAACCGTGTCATGACATCACCTGTGGCGGATATAATTATAGCAAACCGTGTACAGACTTTTCCCCTGTGCCTGTGGATTCTGTACCGTGCAGCGCGTAACTGTATAACGTGTTTACAATGTGTGTGTGTGTGTGTGTGTGTGTGTGTGTGTGTGTGTGTGTGTGTGTGTGTGTGTGTGTGAGAGAGAGAGAGAGAGAGAGAGAGAGAGAGAGAGAGAGAGAGAGAGAGAGTGTGTGTGTGTGTGTGTGTGTGTGTGTGTGTGTGTGTGTGTGTGTGTGTGTGTGTGTGTGTGT
>JBHNNM010001324.1:0-530 GCA_048563625.1 Gammaproteobacteria bacterium
AGCAGTTCACGTCTTAGAGCGGCTATGCCTGTTGTTCATATTACTTTTCGCCGTTTATATCACACTTCACTGATCAAGCTACATTTTGCTGATCACAGCATGTACCGTTACTGCTTTTTACTGTTTATATTACATGTTTATGTTCATTGTCACTGTTTACGATTCTGCGCGTTCATGATATGTTACAGTATTATAAAACTGATTTCCATCTTAGACATCATTGCCCACAATTTTCACTTTTATGTCGCTTTTCGCAGTCCGTGATGGAAAATTGTAATAAGTCAACGAAACAAATTGCCCTAATATAACCGTCATGGCTGACTGGGCGTCAAAAGCCAATTATAACAATCCTCTTTTCACAATCTACCACACTTTACAGTTTGTGAAACATAAAGGTATGTATTGGGGGAAAAAAGAAGTTTACCGATTACTACGGCCACGAATGCGAGAACACTTTCGGTATGCCTCTCGTGCACCACCGAGCCGAACTGGCGCCAGGAATGTTAAAGATGGGCCTTTTTCCGGTGTTT
>JBHNNM010001325.1:0-529 GCA_048563625.1 Gammaproteobacteria bacterium
ACAAAACGACTGTTTACTGGTGGTATTCATTATTGGAATCCATTGTTAACCATAAACGAAAACAATTAACTGATGTGCTTGAAAAAACGTATTTTTTCCTGAAAGAAAATGCTGGCAGAGCACATCCTAAACGGGATAAGTCTACTGGACTTTATCAGTTTGGTGTAGAACCTAATTATGGAATTTCATCCTGATGGGTAAATCATTGAAACGAAATGATAAAATCCTTAAAGACATACCTATGTATTTTTATAATAAAAACCATTTTCAACCATATCAAAGAACTTCTAATATAAAAGTATATATCATCTTGATAATTAAAAAGAATTATTATTTTCTGACGACTATTTCTGCATTTTTATTAAGCCCTAACGTTTATGCTGATAATTCTGTAGATGATTACCTTAATTTACCCCTGGAACAATTACTGTCCATGGAAGTGACTTCTGTTTCAAAAAAGAAACAGTCTCTTAATGAGGTAGCCGCTGCAATTTATGTTATTACTAATGAAGATATCAGGCGTTCGGGT
>JBHNNM010001326.1:0-528 GCA_048563625.1 Gammaproteobacteria bacterium
GGCATTGTTATTGGATCTTCATAGGTATGATCTTTAGGAATTGAAATGAAGCCAATTTGATGATCAAATAGTTGTTATTCAGGCAATTATTCATCAACAAAAAGGCTTCAAATGAGAAGTAGCACATTATCAAAAAAACTAAAAGTCGTATTGAGTGAAAAGAAACTTAATAAACTGGGCAAAAACATTGGTTTTTCCCAACGATTAAGACAGATAGCCCCTTTTCAGCTTGTAGTGAGAATGATTACAGCTATGGGTGATAAAGAGACAAGGCATTTTGGCTCTTCTCCGCTCTGATGAGTGAAGAAAGATGCTAATACTCACAAAACCTGTTGAAATATAAAGCTTCTGACAGTTTTATAAGCAATAGGTAATATGAGTATCAACATCTCACCCACTATTTTGTAACTGGGTGGCCAGAGAGTCAATGAAATAACACTAAATAAGCACCATAAGACGATACATATTCTTTGCAAAAGGGATAAACGCAGCAAAGCAATTGCTCCATTAACAGGGCAAAAAGGCACA
>JBHNNM010001327.1:0-527 GCA_048563625.1 Gammaproteobacteria bacterium
TGCACCATGGAAAGTACCTGATTTCCTGTAGTCACGACTGCCAGAGAAAAACTGTACCAGCTGTTTTTTTCCGGAAAATACAGTATCTTAGAATCCAGGGGTTTTATACTTTTAATACTGAAGGATCCCCACAAATTTAAACCATTGTGCAGAGGCACATCACGTCCTGGTTCAATTGTGTAAATACTTTTTTCAAATCCTTCATGTAAATTTTATACCGTTTATCATTTATAACTTGCTTTGCAATATAGATGAATGACAAGACAGTACGGTTAACAATGGTATTGGCCTGTAACATTTTCTGATAGCCCTGTTGATAAGCTACTTTACCAATACACCATAATAAAAATTGAACTAAGGCCGCAATCAATAACAGATTGTCATATCGTGCTTCAGACCTTGATTTAGCTTGTGATAAGCCCAGTCCATAATAGCTATTCTTACTATCTCGAAAGCTTTCTGCTATTGGCATTCGAGTGGAGTATATTTTTACAATTTGTTTGGGCGTTGCTTTACTTGCCGGTAAA
>JBHNNM010001328.1:0-527 GCA_048563625.1 Gammaproteobacteria bacterium
GGCTGATTTCTGTTGCTGAAAACTGTTCTGCATTCAGATTTGTAACCAAAAATGTATGCCTTTTTTCTTTGGGGCTCCAGATTGCAATAAGTCTTGTTTCTCTGGCATCAATTTCCACAACGATATCAATTAATGGTCGTTTTGGCAGAGATTTTAACAAATCAGACAAGGGTTTCGTTCTCTTGCTAAGCACGTTCCCATCTTCTCTGGTGGCCCGGTGAACCGCTATCCTGGAAAGTCTCATCGCCCGTAAAATATAATACGCACCATGGTCATCTATTTCATTAATCAGTTGGCCTGAATAGTAGCCACGGTCACCTGATAATAACTAATTTTCCAGTTCATGAGCTTCTGGTAACTCTGCTCGTTCTGAAAAACTATCCGGTGTCAGTGTGCTTTTTTCTATGCCTGTACTGGTCAAGTCCAACCGGACACTTTTTTTAGAGAATTTTCATAGTTAATTGGTGACTGATCACCATTTGCTGAATGTAGTCTTTCCAGGTTGTAATATCTCATGTAAGCTGCAA
>JBHNNM010001329.1:0-527 GCA_048563625.1 Gammaproteobacteria bacterium
CGTTATTTGTACGATTTTGCCAATCATATAAAAATACTCACCTTGAGTATATTAACTTAAAAGCCAGGCAAGCATTTATCTTGCTTTAAACCACAGAATTAGTTGGAAGTTCGCATGGTTTTATTCTGGCTTGCTTATAATATAAATACAGTCAGCGTTAATGCTGATCTACATGTCGGCCATGAACATATGGCGCAAGTGCAAAGAAGCCCTGGACTCCCGAGTGAATAGCTATGGCGGAGAAGGGGGAAACATAATACCTGCTTGCGGAGTTCTGGTGACAGAACGATCTTAAAAATATTCCAACACTTGTCTTATATAATATCACGCAGAACAATCATTAAGTCAGCTCTGGTTTGCAACTCAGACGCCTCAGTTTGATTATCTGTGACCGCTACTATGTAGGATATCACCTATATTGCAACCGATGAGGGCTGCTTATATCTGGCGGTTGTTATTGACCTGTTTTCCAGAATGGTCATTGGCTGGTCAATGGATAAAACCATGAAAGCTCAGTTGGTTAATGA
>JBHNNM010001330.1:0-527 GCA_048563625.1 Gammaproteobacteria bacterium
TAAATGATAAACGGTATAAAATTTACATGAAGGATTTGAAAAAAGTATTTACACAATTGAACCAGGACGTGATGTGCCTCTGCACAATGGTTTAAATTTGTGGGGATCCTTCAGCTTTTAAGCTGTTTAAGCGTTTGATCCGGGATACGGTATCGTAGATTATTTTTTATATAACGGTAAAAAAGCGGTTTAGGATAACTGGACTGCGTAACATCCAGTCCTTTTGGGAAAAAAAAGAAAAAATCCACAGTAAAAGGTTTTTTTTGGGGATGGCTGACTGTTACCACATCAATCCGAAATTTGTCACGGTGGTGGATCTCAACCTGAATACTCACTGCTTATTCTTTCCTTAAGGCGATGTGATGCTAATAAATATATCAACAAATGAAATTTTATACCATATGTGAATAATACTAGGGGCTGTTGATCTTTTGTGGTTAAAAAATAGGCAGCATGGTATTTGTTAAACAAGTATAATGGTTTTGTGAAAAATCAACATACAAGAACACTTACCATGCCAAGAACTA
>JBHNNM010001331.1:0-527 GCA_048563625.1 Gammaproteobacteria bacterium
CTCCAAGTAGGCGATGTTTTGAAACTTGCTCTGTTGGCGTGGTCTCGATCTTTAGATTGAAAGGGAGCGGGTCTGTTTCTGGTGTTTTTGTCTCGTCGCCATCAACATGCATTTTGTTTTCGTCGGATTCAGTGCCATCCGATTTCTACAACACCATCCAGAGACATCATATAGACTTTGCTGTAAATCCCTATGTGTATTATCTATGTTGTCTTTAGCTGTATTAAGGGTGCCATCATCAGCAAATAAATCACATTGGACTGACGCACGTGTAAGACACAGGGGCAAGTCATTAATAAAGATGCAAAACAGAAGCGGGCCTAGGATCGACCCTTGAGGCACTCCACTTGTTATAGACGTTTCTTGGGAGTATGTGCCATTTACAAGTACGCATTGTAGACGATCCTGTAAGTAAGATCGTAAGAAAGCTATACTTGCGATGCTTAAGTTGTACGTGGATAGTTTTTTCAGTAAAATATCGCGATGAACCAGGTCAAAAGCCTTGCGAAAATCGAGAAATACAGCGC
>JBHNNM010001332.1:0-527 GCA_048563625.1 Gammaproteobacteria bacterium
TTCGGTATCCGTTCCACCCCCGTGTTACCACAGTAGCACGTAAAAAATCCTGGTCATTCTGCCAAAAGTGCAGGTGGCAGGTTACAGCTAAACACGCATACACCTTACGTATGTGGCTTTTATTGAACCGTGCTTCGGCATTGGTCACAACTTGTCCCTAATATGTCAAATGACATCTGAGGACATTAAGCATCAACTCATCATCATGACTGCTAGTGTTCTAAAACAAGATCCAAACACATAAAAGGTAAAAAAGAGTGGTATTTATTAGGACAAAGCAGTATGACACAAAAACAACGTAGCTCACCCAAAAGCAAATAAGTGTCCGTTCTACATCTCACCTTTCACCGTTAACTGTTGTTTAACTTTAAATGGCATTTTGTAGCTTGATAGAGGGGATTACCCCGAAATTCACATGTGTTTTATCCTAATAAATAGTGTTCTTTTATAGGAATAATAATAATAAATAATTCTTATAAAGCGCTGTTCTCTAAAGCCAGAGTTAAACTCACTGCGCTGTCCAAAAA
>JBHNNM010001333.1:0-526 GCA_048563625.1 Gammaproteobacteria bacterium
TGTTCACACCTTCCCTCAGGATGTCATGACAGACAAGTTCTGCATGAGAGCTAAACCAGCCTCATGACATGGCATGCACTGTTCACACTCTCCCTCAGAATTAAGGATGTCATGACCATGCATGATAACAACAGAACTTTGATTATAGCAGTCTGGCCTACACAAACCAAGGGACATTACTCATTGCATCCTGGGCAGCATAGCCACTGAGAAAGACTTTAAACCTGCAGGCTGAGTTCTTGCAGTTTACACTTCATTGGTGAATGGTAACGGGCCCCTGTACAGCACTGAGAAGATGTCTTCATGGAGGAGTTGGTGTCCTGGAACTCTGGTGCCGGCATACACTTCCATGTCATTCTCACCTTTTCGCTCCCTCAGCATTGAAATATATTGCACATACGTTAATTTTCAGTTCCCTAGTTTGACTCTGCAGCAGGGGGTGGGCTAGCTGGCTCCATTTTGTCCCATGGCAGCAGGTGGAGAAACACCTACTGGTGGCATCAAGAAAGCCCGCAGCTCCTGGTTA
>JBHNNM010001334.1:0-526 GCA_048563625.1 Gammaproteobacteria bacterium
CCTGCACCCTCGGTCGCTTGGGGATATGATCCATGGACAACATTTTAAAACATTTTCTACACCTCTGTTTGACGACATCAGGATCAAAGAAACTATTCAGATAAGAGTGCGATTTTTTTGTACCTTTCAAACACAATTTAAAGGCCTTGTTTGTGGGTATTCCAAAGGTACAGGAACAGGCCTTCTCAGAGAATAGAAAATGTACTATAGTGGTGCACGGATGGTAACAATAACAATATACTTTATTCATCCCAGCGGGAAATTAAAGCTGTCGTTCAGTCTTATACATTAACGCACAACGAAGAACTGAACTGCACATATCTCAATAAATTTTGTAGAATTCAGTTCTTCATTGTGAGTTGATGTATAAGATCGAACGACAGCTTTAATTTCCCGCTGGGATGAATAAAGTATATTGTTATTGTCATTTTGCGGTGGTGTATCAGTGCGTGCGCACTCGCGCGTGCGTGGGTGTGAATGGGGGGGGGGGGGGGTCTCTGTGCGTGTGTGTATGTGTGTGTACATG
>JBHNNM010001335.1:0-524 GCA_048563625.1 Gammaproteobacteria bacterium
GCCGCAATTGATCGCATTATCCACCATTCAACCATTATTGAAATTGAAGGAGAAAGTTACCGAAGAAAAAATAAAGGAAAATAAACAGGCACTCAACCGGCCATCGTAATTGTCGTTAAACCGGACAAGATAGTTGACGCGGGACACTTTCTGCTGCTGGGTTTTGTGCCCATAGAGGGTGAACAAACACTGATAGAAAATGAGAAACTGCTGGATTTAAACGGTAATATGCTGAAATACGTTATTGATAATAACGTAGATGAAATTATTGTGGCTATTGATGATCGGCGTAAAAATTTTCCAGTGGATGATATTCTGGAGTGTAAATTAAGAGGTGTTAACATTCTGGATGTTTCCACCTTTTTTGAACGTCAGACTGGCCGTATTAAGCTTACCGCTTTGCACTGATCTGTCAACACTTTTCCGGACAGTTTTTTAAGCCATTTTCTGTAGTTCTTCGTAATCTTTTGGCGATAAATAATCATTGGCAGAATGTAGTCTTTCCCTGTTATAAAAGACTTCAA
>JBHNNM010001336.1:0-524 GCA_048563625.1 Gammaproteobacteria bacterium
GAAAAGGTTATTCTAGAGGTTGTTAGAAAGGGCATTTTTGTCGTGAAATGTTGGAGAGTGTGTTGAACACATCTACAAATATTTTCTGTCAGTACTGTCCTAGGCGAGAAGGCCTCCGACGTGAAGCAGTCCTGAGAAGCAAGTGCCAAATCTCCTGACCGTCGCCCATCACCACGATGGACAGGAATAGGACCAGTAAACGAAGGCATCATGTTTGGTAAGTTGAGCGCCTTTTCTTTTTTATTTCATTTTTTTAATGTTTTAGGAGTGTGCTTGGAGTGTGTATTGGAATGGATGTGTGAATGAATGTCTTTACGATGCCATTGTTTTTTTCTTTTTTGTTTTGTTTTTTGAACCTCAGTTGCATGGAAGCCTTGATGTTTGCACATATTTGTCGTTCTCTCTCTTTTTTTGTCTGCTTTTTTTTTCGCTTCTTTTTTTTCTTCCCCTTCCTGTGGTTCATCAGGCCTTCTTCATTGGTTCTTTCTTTTATGTCTGTGTTTAATTGTAACGCGTTTCTGTAC
>JBHNNM010001337.1:0-524 GCA_048563625.1 Gammaproteobacteria bacterium
TTAAGATAGTTCTTGGCATGGTAAGTGTTCTTGTATGTTGATTTTTCACAAAACCATTATACTTGTTTAACAAATACCATGCTGCCTATTTTTTAACCACAAAAGATCAACAGCCCCTAATCCTCTGTCCAGTGAGCCTTACTTGGCCGTTGCCTCTTTAAATTGCCCACTCTTATGGCAGGCAAAAAGAAGCCCATATTTTTCTGGCTGCAGCCATTGATAAAGTCCATATTGAGTATTTTTTTGCAGAACAGATCCGCAGACAGAATAGCCTGTCCTGGAACAGTGAACAGCAAAAAGTGGAAGCACTGACCGCTTATTATCTGGATCAGCTGCTGCTAAATAGCTGATCCTAAAAGGTGTCCCCCCCTATAACCTTTTCTGTTGAATTTCAGAACCAGGGAAGGGGGACACATTATTCATAAATTTCCTAACATCTTCCATCAGACTTTTCATCGTTGAATGTCGATGATTTCTGGTTACGGTATCATGTAACTGTTTCCATAATAACTCTATTCTGTTTA
>JBHNNM010001338.1:0-524 GCA_048563625.1 Gammaproteobacteria bacterium
GCCACTCGCTATGATAAGCTGGAAAGAAACTATGCCAGTACATTAGCGTTAGGCTGTTGTATGGTGTGGCTCCCTATGTGGAATGGTTAAATTTTGTACACAAAAGATCAACAGCCCCTAGGCTTTTGCTACCGATTTCATTTTTTAGATCTTCACCTTTAAGATGGTACTGACTCATTAATATTCTTAATAATGAGATGGCATTATCTTTTGACTCAATATCCCTATTAAATTCTAAAAATTGCTCTGATTGATCTTCCCATTTTTCAATTGAATTTGAAAGGATATCTATTAATGGTTTATTATGCTCATAATCTTCCACTAACTCATCCATTAATGCCAAAGCTTCAGAGTAATCTTTTTCATTTTCAATATGGGTAATAAAATGAGCCTGTTCAAAAAGCTTTTGAAATTCAATGAATAAAGTATCGTCTTCCTCATAATAAATAATTTTCATTTAAAATTACCTTTTCTGCCCATTTTTTAATTTATTTTATAGTAGGACTTGTACCATTGGGCGAAGT
>JBHNNM010001339.1:0-524 GCA_048563625.1 Gammaproteobacteria bacterium
TTTTTTTTTTGCCGGGCTATGTTGGAGTATTTGTTGCACACTTTCACAAATGTTTTTTTGTTAGAAGTGTCCTAGGCGACAAGGCGTCCGTCGTGGAGCAGGTGCCAAGCTTCCTGAAAATTGGCCACCAGGACACTGCACAGGAAGAGGACCAGTAAAGAAAGGCATCATCTTTGGTGAGTTGAACCTTTTTTTTCTCTTTTTTTTGCCGGGCTATGTTGGAGTATTTTTTGCACACTTTCACATATGTTTTCTGTTAGAAGTGTCCTAGGCTACAAGGCGTCCGTCGTGGAGCAGGTGCCAAGCTTCCTGAAAATCGGCCACCAGCACACTGCACATAAAGAGGACCAGTCAACAAAGGCATCATGTTTGGTGAGTTGAGCATTTTGCTGTTGTTGTTTTTGCTCTCTTTTTTTTAGGAGTGTGCATGGGTGTATGGGAATGGATGTGTGAGTGAATGTCTTTCGAATGCCATTCTGGTGCGCAGACTCTGGACCGTGGAGAAAGATGTCTAGGGCCTGACC
>JBHNNM010001340.1:0-522 GCA_048563625.1 Gammaproteobacteria bacterium
ATCACGGCAATACGCCTGATATTTTCCGCTTCCTGTAACCGTAATCCTTCTACTACTGTGCCACCACTTTTCCAGGCTTTATGAAAGTCTTCTATACGCCAGCGAAGTTCATAATACCGTGTAATTTGACGGGCTGTTGTAAAGCTGTCCACAGTTTCACTGGTTAATAATACCCAGCATAATGGGGTTTTAGTCAAGCTATCTATTTCTTTGGCCACAACCAATGTTACTTCTATCGGCTCATTATCTTTGGATAACCGTTTAGGTGGATTAATAAGCACCCGGGTAGAACGAAGTTCCAATCGGGCATTACGCCCTTTGCGTCCACCTTTTTGAGGAATTCGGATACTGTAATCACCCAGTACCGGAGCCTTTGACGCCTGCTCAAATAACAGAGACTGTTCATTTTTAAGTGAACGGTTCCAGCTCGCTCTGACTATGAAGCGCTGCTTCTCCTGTTGCTTATAGCACAAGTATTCATAAACATCCGCTTCACGGTCACAAATACTGATTACATCACGC
>JBHNNM010001341.1:0-522 GCA_048563625.1 Gammaproteobacteria bacterium
ATGGTCAATGCCCATCAGAAATTGGAAAGCAGCAATGTATCGATTTATAATCGAGTTTGAGGAGCAGTTGGCTCCTTATATTTAAATAAGAGCGGATACACAGTTTAATTTACACTGTCTTTTTTGCTTGACAAGATTGTCCTACTACACCTTATATTTAAATAAGAGCGGAACTACTACATCTTAGTGTCTAATTTTTCGCTGCCTTTCAATTCTTCTTTTTGCGGATGCGTATTCTAATTGGGCATCTGATAATTTCCTCTTTGCTTCATTTACGCCTTGCTCCTGATCTGTCAACACTTTTCCGGACAGTTTTTTAAGCCATTTTCTGTAGTTCTTCGTAATCTTTTGGCGATAAATAATCATTGGCAGAATGTAGTCTTTCCCTGTTATAAAAGACTTCAATATATTCAAATATCACCTGTTTAGCTTCATCCCTGGTTCTGAATTTCTGATGATGCACCCATTCAGTTTTCAGGGAGTGGAAAAAGCTTTCTGATACAGCATTATCCCAGCAATGAC
>JBHNNM010001342.1:0-522 GCA_048563625.1 Gammaproteobacteria bacterium
CCCAAAAATTCCAGCCGCCAGATACGGATGTTTTAAGGCGTTTTGAAGATTTGTTATAAAAACAACTTCAAAACAGCTGGTTACAAACAAGTTGTTAAAGAACGTGTGAGCGAAACAGGGCGCTCAAGGGTCGGCTGTCGCTCTAAACTTTAGTGTTTTAACATACTAAAAATAAAGACAATATAGTAAGCGTTTGTGCTATTATTTCTGTAAAACCAGCTATAATTAAGAAAAAATGCTCTGGCGTTAATTTCGAAGTAAATACTTACTAAATGAAATCCAGTACAAATTTTGTACAATTTTAATAATTAGTCTTCACAATCTGTAAGCAAAATAGAATTATGATAATAAGAATTTTCTCTGCAAATGATTTTTGCAGGAATTTGCTTATCACAAATTTTTATACTAGGGGCTGTTGATCTTTTGTGTACAAAATTTAACCATTCCACATAGGAAGCCACACCATACAACAGCCTAACGCTAATGTACTGGCATAGTTTCTTTCCAGCTTATCATAGCGAG
>JBHNNM010001343.1:0-521 GCA_048563625.1 Gammaproteobacteria bacterium
CATAAACGGAACATCACGAACCTGTCTTTTGACAAAACGCTTGATTGTGCCTTTTTGCCCTGTTAATGGAGCAATTGCTTTCCTGCGTTTATCCCTTTTGCAAAGAATATCTATCGTCTTATGGTGCTTATTTAGTGTTATTTCATTGACTCTCTGGCCACCCAGTCCCAAAATAGTGGGTGAGATGTTGATACTCATATTACCTATTGCTTATAAAACTGTCAGAAGCTTTATATTTCAACAGGTTTTGTGAGTATTAGCATCTTTCTTCACTCATCAGAGCGGAGAAGAGCCAATATTTTGAGACCGTAATTATCGGTACCGGATTTTCGGGCTTACTGGCCGCCGTCAGTTTACAGAAAAAGCAGTTTAATGATTTTGTACTCCTGGAAAGAAGTGCTGAAATCGGCGGTACCTGGCAGGCTAACTCCTATCCGGGAGCCGAGGTGGACATCCCTACCGGTCTGTATTCTGTTTCCTTTATTCCTTACCCTTTTAAAAAAACCTATTCACCGCAAAGC
>JBHNNM010001344.1:0-521 GCA_048563625.1 Gammaproteobacteria bacterium
GGCGTTTTGAAGATTTGTTATAAAAACAACTTCAAAACAGCTGGTTACAAACAAATTGTTAAAGAACGTGTGAGCGAAACAGGGCACTCAAGGGTCGGCTGTCGCTCTAAACTTTAGTTAATTTTAATGATATGGCATTTAATGCAGGAGGAAAACAAACGTTATAAGGCTGAACAGGAACTAAAGCTGTCTCATTCACAACTTGAAAAGAATGTACAGGCTCGAACAGAAGACCTGCAACATAATATGAGAAAACTTCAACTGGAAGTTGAAAAAAATAATAAGTTATCCAGTGCCATAGAACAAACTGGTGATATTATTGTTATTTCCGATAAAAATGGGATAGTTGAGTATGTTAATCCCACTTTTGAAAAAATTACTGGTTATAAACTTACAGATGTCATAGGCACAAACCTCAAAATTTTAAAATCGGGTCAGCAAAGTCAGGAGTTTTATCAGACAATGTGGACTAAATTAAATAACGGCCAGATTTTTCATAGTATTTTTATTAACCGCAAAAA
>JBHNNM010001345.1:0-521 GCA_048563625.1 Gammaproteobacteria bacterium
TCAGTGTGGTGGCCACGGATTGGAAAAGACATAAAATCACGGGTCGCCAGCTGCCGACACTGCCTGGAGAAGCAGCCATCCCAGGCCAGTGAACCCCTCCTACCATCAGCACTCCCAGACAGACCCTTTCAGAAGGTAGGCATTGACATTTGTGAGTTCCGAAACAAGCATTACCTGGTGCAGGTGGACTATTACTCAAGGTATATTGACGTCACATACCTGCCCAGCTTGACATCAGCAACGGTGATCGGGAAATTAAAGAACTTTTTCTCCCATCATGGCGTTCCAGAGACAGTTGTTTCAGACAACGGTACCCAGTTCTCCTCGGCAGAGTTCCGTACTTTTGCAGATCGGTGGAACTTCAGCCATGTCACCAGCAGTCCCCACTATCCGCAAAGCAATGGTGCTGCGGAGCGAGCGGTGAAGACCGTCAAAGAGATCCTCAGGCAGGACGACATCTTCCTTGCCCTTTTGTCCTACCGCTCAACCCCCATTCCCGACCTCGGAGCTAGCCCTGCTGA
>JBHNNM010001346.1:0-521 GCA_048563625.1 Gammaproteobacteria bacterium
ATGTCTGTGTACAATAATGATGGCTGAAAGTGAGCATTACGCGCGTTTCATGACCCGTCACGTCATGAAACACGCGTTCACTTCCAACTTGCACAAGATCAACGATGCGAACCGGGGAAAACACTGTTGCTATAAATAACAAAGCACTATCGATGCCGAGATCTGAACACCAAAGTTGCCGTATTATTTCCTAAAATGCATTAAAAGTGCAATGAAAATTTTGCGTCACAGGTGAAACGTCCATAACGGCAAAAACAAAAATTCGCGAAACAAATCCAACAAAGAATTTTTTTCTTCTAACTGCGATTTTCAAACGTACCATGGGCATCTACACACATATTGATGACGTTGTGTCACGTGATACGCATGGAATTTGTGAAAGGGCACTTTTACCACTGCGCGTCACACTCTGACGCAGGAGAAACATGCGTCGCTGGGCTGTCATCATTGTCTGCTAGCACACGATTTCACCCAATTTGGAGGCTACCAATGACGCAGGTAGGTGAAATTCCAAGCAGTTA
>JBHNNM010001347.1:0-520 GCA_048563625.1 Gammaproteobacteria bacterium
TGAAGTCTTTTATAACAGGGAAAGACTACATTCTGCCAATGATTATTTATCGCCAAAAGATTACGAAGAACTACAGAAAATGGATTAAAAAACTGTCCGGAAAAGTGTTGACAGATCAATTGTTGATTATCTTCTTAATAATACATTTTCATCTGAAGACTTAAAAGAAGCTATTTGAAATAGTTTATAACAATAGAAAAGAAGATAAAAAAATAGAGATTTTTGATGAAAACACAACTGTTGTTGAAGGTACACAAGCTATTGTAAAAACAAAAGTTTACAAAAGGTCAAGCAAGCTAAGAGAAAAAGCTATACAGTTTTACACTGTTGATGATAGAATTAAATGTCAAGTTTATTGTTTTGATTTTGAAGATTTCTACGGAGAATATGGTAAAAACTTTATCTGTAGTAGTTCCGACCTGATCTGACAGTCCTCCCGTTTTGAAGGTGTCTGTCAGATTAAACCTGAGCTAAATTTTTTTCAGCCCGGACTGATTTCCCATCAGTTAATGTTTCTATG
>JBHNNM010001348.1:0-519 GCA_048563625.1 Gammaproteobacteria bacterium
ATAGCCTGACTTTGGAAGGTAGGCTGTTCACTATGAAGGTGGTATTTCAGGTTTGTTCATTTAACAACTGCTGACTTAAACCACCGCAATGAGCGTTTACACAGTTATTTTTACACCCTCGCGGGGTATTGCAGAGCTGCAACCCCCTCAATTCCCCTTCAAAAGAAGGCTGTCTCTTGATCATATCTCATGAGACAGCTTCAGAGGCGATGGATTGTGCCATCATCATACCATCTACCCGGTCTTGCAGACGATACCAGCCTTTCCACAGTGTAGTCCAGCCAACAATTCCGGTACGTTTAGTATCTATCCATCTACCCAGTCTGGCGATGGCTTTATAAGCCCAGTCCACAGAAGGGACTTCATCAGGTAAAGGATTTTTTTGTCTGTTACCCACGATATTTTCCATTCATGTTCTTTAAGCAGTTTATCACAAGGAACCTGCTCTCGCGGATGTTTCTTTTCTTTATGAAATATCTCTCGCATCTGTAATAATCGCATGGCGACAAATGCCATGAT
>JBHNNM010001349.1:0-519 GCA_048563625.1 Gammaproteobacteria bacterium
CACGGCAGCTTCAGCAAGGGACACCCGGTTCCTGTTACGGGCTATCGGTTAACTGAGGTAATCAATGTTTTTTAAATGATTCTCCTTTTTTGGGGGAGCTGAAACTCTAAACTTTAGTTTTTAAAAGTATTTTAAGTTGTGTGTCCGGAATAGTATAGCCACATCAATGATGAGTGGAAGCACAATTTCCTAATGCGACTCAAAGCAGAGCATAAAATAGAACAACTCTGGAAAGATAGAAAATATGTCGTCTGGGGAATGCCTTTTTATAATGAAACAGAAACTAAAGTGGATTTTGAAAAAGGGTTTAGTGCCCTGTTGTGATGATGTGCATCGAAAAAACACATAACAAAAAAATCCAGCGGACGCAAAAAGACGCGCCGCTGATTTATGCGTTAAATACTGAAGGATCCCCACAAATTTAAACCATTGTGCAGAGGCACATCACGTCCTGGTTCAATTGTGTAAATACTTTTTTCAAATCCTTCATGTAAATTTTATACCGTTTATCATTTATAA
>JBHNNM010001350.1:0-519 GCA_048563625.1 Gammaproteobacteria bacterium
TGTTGACTTTGCATGGATCTGAGAATGTATTCAGTGACTTTGATCTGATTACCAGAGATTTGCTGGTTGACAATGGTCTCTGCAGTCACTGTAGATTGGCAAAGTGCTTGTGTTGTTTCCTCCACAAAGAGGGGTCTGCCTTTTTGCAGGCCCAGTTTCTTAAAATCTTCACCTACTCCTCATACACCCAATATTGAGAGCACTGAGATGCCCCTCATTAGCTTAGCTGGAGAACATAATTATAGATCTTGTTGGAAGGCCAAGGAACAAATCTAAATTTGTTGTTATTATTTATATGTATACACAACAGTGCTTAATTGTTATTATTTATATGTATACACAACAGTGCTTAACTGTTATTATATATATGTATGCACAGTAGTGCTTAATTGTTATTGATATGTATGCAGAACAGTGCTTAATTGTTATTATTTATATGCCTTTATGTCAGCAAGTGTTCTGCAAGCATACAAATTCCTCGCATTCAAACCGTATTGACAAAACGTATTGAAGTTGCTG
>JBHNNM010001351.1:0-519 GCA_048563625.1 Gammaproteobacteria bacterium
TACCAGAACCATGGCTGTATCTCTTTCCATTCCAGAGTTTGATTTGCTTTAATGCTATTACCATCAAAGATTCACGGTATATTTGCACCCTTTTTTCTCATGGAAACTTGCCTTTGTAGATAAAATTTAGCTTGCACTTCTTTAGACTTGTGAATTTGTATTGTCTAATTAATGCTGAATCAGTTGATACCAGAATTATGGTTGTACCTCTTTCCATTCCCATGTTATGTTTGATCTTGTCATGGTACCATCAAAGATTGGTGATCGGACAATGTCAAAATTAGTGATTTTTCCATTTTTGGCACTCTGCATCTCCAAAATTTGAGTAAGGATGACTACTGAAAAAATTGTGTTTAGTCTGTGTTGTGCAGACACTGTGTAAAACAAGCTGGGTGGATGTGTGACCAATACTTTTTATGCTAGAGCCATACAAAAATGGCATTTTGTAAAATGTGCATAAAACGCCTAAAATGATGACTATTTGAAGGGTGATATCTCAAAACATAGATAAATTAATGA
>JBHNNM010001352.1:0-518 GCA_048563625.1 Gammaproteobacteria bacterium
TTTTGTGTTTCGGTTAAATCCTCTCCTGATAGTTCATCATCCAGTTGTTCAATCAGTTGTTTACCTTCCAGGCTCAAATTGACCTTGGCCAAACGGCTTTCATAATAGATACGCACCGTAGCTCCATCTTCTACCGCTTGGGCAATATCGTATACATCAATATAGTTGCCAAAGACCGCAGGCGTATTGGTGTCGGTGGTTTCTATCGGTGTACCAGTAAAGCCCAGATAAGTGGCATTGGGTAGTGCATCACGCATATATTTTGCAAAGCCATACACCACTTTTTTACCGACAACATTGCCTTGAGCATCCTTTTCATCAATGGTTTTGGCCTTAAAACCATACTGCGTGCGATGGGCTTCATCAGCGATAACTACGATATTTTCCCGCTGCGACAAAGTATCAAAAATATTGCCCTCATCAGGTTGGAATTTTTGAATTGTAGAAAAAATCACCCCGCCGGAGGCAACCTGTAGTAATTCTTTAAGTTGTAGTAGTTCCGACCTGATCTGACAGTC
>JBHNNM010001353.1:0-518 GCA_048563625.1 Gammaproteobacteria bacterium
CTTTGTGTATTACGTAGTGTTCAGTGTAATGTCAGTTCAGTACTGTTTACGTGTCAGTACGATTCAGTGTACACAGTGTTCATTGTCAGTCTATAGGGTCGGCTCAGTTCTGTAGCGTTCAATGCAAGTAGTGTTCAGAGTCTATAGCATCAGTTTAGTTTCTTAAGCGCGTTCAGTCTATAGGTATAGTCTGTAGCATACATAGTCAATGGTGTTGGCTGGGTTACAGTCTACGGCATTCATGGTCTGCTTACTATTATTCAGTGTTGGTAGTGTTCAGTCTAGTATTCAGTTGCCAGTGGGGTTCAGAGTCTGTAGCATTCAGTGTCAGTTCAGTGTCTGTAGCGTTTAGGGTGTGTACTGTTCAGTGGGTCATTGTCCGTCTGTACTCTTCAGCGTCTGCAGTGTTCAGAGCACTGGCTGTAACCAAGAGTCTGTCATGTTCATGTCATGTTCAGAGTCCACACTTTGAATGTCCTCTGCCCCTGCGCAGTTCTTGAATTTTAACATCCCGTCAA
>JBHNNM010001354.1:0-517 GCA_048563625.1 Gammaproteobacteria bacterium
CTTTTTGTTGATGAATAATTGCCTGAATAACAACTATTTGATCATCAAATTGGCTTCATTTCAATTCCTAAAGATCATACCTATGAAAAGAGTATAAATTAGTAGAACTTAAAGTGTTATCAGGGTCGTTAGATAACCCTAGATTTATTTATATTAATATAGATTTCAGTAAAATATCAGAGCCTGCCGGGAAAGAAAAATATCTAAATTATAATAAAACAGATGATGTAGTTGCTACTGATAATTTCAAAATTGGTTTTTCTGAGCTTAAACCCTTTCTGGTAGATGAGTTTCACTGGAAACTTGATAATGGACAATGGTCAGATGATTTAAGCGATATGATGAAAATACGTCATAAGGGTCGTTTTTTGGGTCTGAAATTTCGACGTACCCAGGATGATTATTCTTCAGTTCTGACTGCTGTTAAACAGGGCCCATTAAGAGTGATACGGAGGACTGAAAATCGTATTAAGGTATTCTGGAAACTGAAAACACCAGCACTGCTTATTGATTATAT
>JBHNNM010001355.1:0-517 GCA_048563625.1 Gammaproteobacteria bacterium
TCATCTATTTTGTATTTCAGCATCAGTTGTTGAAGGAAGCAGGAGAGAGTTGGCAAGCACTTGTCGAGTTTGCATTTGTATATAAATTGCTTAGCTTGAAGTATCACTAAGTCAAAGACTGTGTCAGTTTTGATGTCTATTTCTGTTCCAAACAATACAAGATTTTGTGTAAATTTTACATTTAACGCTGTCTCACATTTTTCTTTCAATATTGTTTCCAGCGAAGTCCAAAAACGTCTGATACAAGCACATTTCCAAAACATATGTTCAATGCTATCTTTTTCGTCATTGCAGAAGCCACACTGAGTGTTAGCAGTGACTCCCATTTTGTTTAATACTATATTAGTAGCTATTATTCTATGTATAATGCGCATTTGTAACCATTTAAGTTTTACATCTTTAATTTTTTGTACTTTTATGAAAACTGTATTCCAAGAAATATTTGACTTCAGTTTTTCACTCCATTTCAGGCAACAATTTGGCATACAGTTGTCGTTTACAAGAATGTTGTAATAGA
>JBHNNM010001356.1:0-516 GCA_048563625.1 Gammaproteobacteria bacterium
TCCTCACTCCAGCGCACACAGTCTCGTATCAGGACCCGAATCGCATCATAGAGCAGATTGATATCGGTGGGGAAATGTACATCGGTCTTGAGCACGAAAGAATCACAACGCCCACGAATCATGGCATCCACTTCAAGATCCGGCAACCGGTGGCCAGCACGTATGACTTCCGCATTAATACGCGCCATAATGTCCGGGGTAAACAGCTTCAGGTTGTCTTTTAAAGTCTGCAAACGATAATCCTTATCGGCATCAAAGAGTCCGTGCCCCAACATCATTCTCAGGGTTCTATGCTGATTGGCCAGCTCCTGTATACGATCATAATCGGCATTCAAACCCAAGCGCAAGGTACCTAAAACCAATATGCTCCATTGTTCCATTCCAGGCCGCCCTTTGTCAGTGGCAACGGCAACCTGTCCAGCTGCATCGTCTACCATTTTGTACGGTATGACTTCCTCCAGAATGGCGAATACCGCCTTTCTCAAAGGTTCAGTCTTATAGATGTGTTGCAAGCCA
>JBHNNM010001357.1:0-516 GCA_048563625.1 Gammaproteobacteria bacterium
TGGCTAACAGCTATGTCTCGTATTCGTCCTGAAATGTGGCCAGTTATATCTAGAAGACGACGTAGTCAGTCGTCAGCTTTGTCTGGTATTCGCCCAGAAATATGGGCAATCATATCGTCCTACAAAAAGGGCATTCGCCCTGAAATATGGGCAATCATATCGTCCTGCAAAAAGGGCATTCGCCCTGAAATATGGGCAATCATATCGTCCTGCAAAAAGGGCATTCGCCCTGAAATATGGGCAATCATATCGTCCTGCAAAAAGGGCATTCGCCCTGAAATGTGGCTAGTGACATCCATCTAGAAAACGGCGTATCAGTTCCGCAGAAACTACGGCCCCTTGTGATGATAGTCATGTCGTCGTTGTCATCTGTTTGAGTTCTTTAATAATAATAATAATAATAATAATAATAATAATAATAATAATAATAATAATAATAATAATAATGTACGTTTATCATGCGCTCATCAACGCCCTGAGCGCTCGCATGATACATATTAACCTAAATATATGATA
>JBHNNM010001358.1:0-516 GCA_048563625.1 Gammaproteobacteria bacterium
GGTTGGGGGGGTGCATTAGCATTCATGAAAAAGACAG
Source organism: Gammaproteobacteria bacterium (assembly GCA_048563625.1). GTDB lineage: Bacteria > Pseudomonadota > Gammaproteobacteria > GRL18 > GRL18 > JANELJ01. Next base: position 38 of record JBHNNM010001358.1, read on the forward strand.
GGGTCTGAGGCAGCATACTATTAACTATATATGAACTAGTTTACTACATCTTGTTTTTCCATTTCCTCCAACTTTGATTGCTGTCTCTGAATGTGATGTGTTGTGGACTGCAACTTGTACTGTGATTTCACTTGTTGGCTCTGTTAAATCTAGGTTCTACTTCTAGTCTACAAGGTTTCATCTGGAGAAGTGCAGATAAAGTTCCTGCATGAAAATCAGAGCAGCTTCTCGTTCCCTGCAACTGATGACATCCCTTGGGTGCCTGCTGATCAGCTTGCAAAACTAAGCCACTACAGACCGGTGTCAAATGCAGCTGGGTTTTTTGCAGAATAAAAGTTGCTTGAAGTTGTCATTGTTTTGCATGAGAACAGATGATTGATTAAATTTTCATGTTAAGTTTCAGTCAATTCATGTAAACATTACTAGTACTGCTCATCACTTCTTTTTTTCTTTTTTCTTTTTTTGTTGCCTTTTTCTTC
>JBHNNM010001359.1:0-516 GCA_048563625.1 Gammaproteobacteria bacterium
TCAAAAAAGACAGTGTAAATTAAACTGTGTATCCGCTCTTATTTAAATATAAGGAGCCAACTGCTCCTCAAACTCGATTATAAATCGATTCATAGCTGCTTTCCAATTTCTGATGGGCATTGTCCATTTTTTGGAAGCCGACTGGATAGCCAGATAAATCACCTTCATAGCAGAATCATCGTTAGGAAACAGTCGCCGGTTCTTAATAGCCTTGCGAATAACACTGTTCACTGACTCAATGGCATTGGTGGTATAAATAACCCGCCGGATATCCTCAGGATAATCAAACAGCGTGATAAGGTTGGGCCAGTGCGCCTTCCATGACCGGCTGATTTGCGGGTATTTATCATCCCACTTTTGAGCAAACCGCTCTAATTCCAGTGCTGCTTCCTGCTCAGTTGCAGACTGGTAGATTTGCTTTAAATCCGCTGTAACTGCTTTATAGTCCTTCCAGGGCACAAACTTCAGTGAATTTCTGACCATATGCACAATACACAACTGAACTCTGGCCTGAGG
>JBHNNM010001360.1:0-515 GCA_048563625.1 Gammaproteobacteria bacterium
TGTTGTGACAAGTGGGAAGCTAAGCTAAATAAAGATATTAACTGGTGTATCACCTTTAAGAAAATGCAACAGATTCAAGAAATAAAACTGAAATGGTTTCAAATAAGACTAGTACATAGAATAATTGCTACTAATGTTGTTTTAATGCACATGGGAATTGAAAATGACATTACTTGCTCTTTTTGTCGACAAGACCGAGACTCAATTAACCATATATTTTGGTCATGTACACACGTGAGGTCATTTTGGGAACAATTCCAGATTGTACTTAATGCTGGCTGTTCAAATGCGACATCAGTTACACTTAATGAAAATATTGTACTGTTTGGTCACGACATCCATTTTAAATCAGATAGCACTTTTGATCTGATTATTTTGCAAGCAAAGTTCTTTATTTATAAATGCAAAATTAACAAGACTATACCACAATTGCATTCGTTCAAACGTTATTTAAAAACTAACTTTGAGGTGTACAAATATAATGCAAAACTGAATATGTCATATGATAAGATTGT
>JBHNNM010001361.1:0-515 GCA_048563625.1 Gammaproteobacteria bacterium
TTGTTGAACTAATGAGAAAGTGTGTTGCTTTGCGCAGATTGCAGCAGCTACCAGTCACCTCCTCCCCCCTAGTCCATTTTAAATGGGGAGAAAAGGAATAACAAGCTTCAAAGACAGCTTAGTTGAAAGGTAAGGGCACTGTTCACATAATCATAGTGTGATGTATCAAATAATTTGTTATTCTTATTCAGGGTCTTAATTGTCTTCCTCTGTTAGAAATTTAGCAATCTCTGTGTAGACTGGAATACATCTACACAGTGAACCAAAAAATAAAAAATAAAAATAAAAAGTGCAGTATTTACACAGAAAAAGCAAGAGATGGTAGTGAATGACCATCAGTAATATTTCTTTATTTGATGTTTACTTGAATACTTTGCCTTATTCCTTCTCTGTGTGTGTGTGTGTGTGGATTGTGTGTTTGTGATTGCAAGTATATGTGTGTGTGTGTGTGCATGTGTGCATGCATATGAGAGAGAGAGAGAGAGAGAGAGAGAGAGAGAGAGAGAGAGAGAGAG
>JBHNNM010001362.1:0-515 GCA_048563625.1 Gammaproteobacteria bacterium
AGAGAAGTGCATTTGATTGATGGAATGACAGATGCATGTGTGTACGAGAACACCCACACCAACACACATCAATCTGTGGACACATCAGTCCATGGGTACATTGGTCTGCAGGTATGCAAATATGGGTTGTGGTCCTAAAGTTCCAACAGGGAGGCCTTTTCAGTGTGCTTGAGTCACTAAAGCTGTAACTCTTGCTAACCAGCATTTGTTTTGGTATGGTCATAGGTTTCATGTGGCTTTTCTGGGGGTGGAATTAACTCATACCTACAACTCCACCAAAAAGTCATCTCCCATATAATAAAATTAAAGCAGTTTGTTTTCCTGCAGAACAAAAGTAGAATGACTAGTATAAACACACACACAAAAAAGTCACTTTCAAAACAAACAAAAATGTTCTGCTTCATCCATATCAGGTCATTAAGACTTGTGCAATGTGCAGCTATCTCAAAACTACCACAGTATGCTGCGAAAAAAGAAAAACCACCACAGTACTTCATCTTTTTTTGAAGCAATAA
>JBHNNM010001363.1:0-515 GCA_048563625.1 Gammaproteobacteria bacterium
AAGGAAAGGAAGGCATGATGTTTGGTGAGTTGAGGGTTTTGCTCTTTGTTTTAGTAGTGTGCATGGGTGGATGGGAATGGATGTGTGAGTGAATGTCTTTACCATGCCATTCTTGCGCGCAGACTCTGGACCGTGGAGAAAGATGTCTAGGGCCTGACCTGCAATGTCCGCGATAACGACATCATCAGGCTCCACGTGTCCGAGTCACCAGGAGTCAGCCTGGGGAGCTGCTGAAGCCAGGCAGGAAAAGGTTATTGTAGAGGTAGTTAGAAAGGGCACTGATGCCGGACGATGTTGGAATATTTGTTGAACACATCTACAAATGGTTTTTTGTCAGTACTGTCCTAGGCGAGAAGACCTCAGACGTGGGGCAGTCATCAGGAGCCAGTGCCGTGCTTCCTGACCGTCGCCCACCACCACACTGGACAGGAAGAGGACAAGGAAAGGAAGGCATGATGTTTGGTGAGTTGAGGGTTTTGCTCTTTGTTTTAGTAGTGTGCATGGGTGGATGGGAA
>JBHNNM010001364.1:0-514 GCA_048563625.1 Gammaproteobacteria bacterium
CATCAAATGCTGCCTTGCACAAACCTCGACCATCACTGCATGCTCACCACACCAGCTCAAAAACCACTACGTGGCATGGCCTCAGGCCACTAATGCACCTCCGGCCATACCTCTCTCAAAACAAACCACCAACCCACTTTCACAGCAATCAATGCCCATGCATTTCTTCACTTCCTAGTCAGCAAAGATGACATGCACAAACCCTAAACGTCGCCATGCACCTACCCGGGTGGCTAAAGCTGCTGGTGGTGGCGGCTGAGTAGTCCGTGCCTCCATCCGCTGACACCTTACATGTGTAGGCCACAACGTTGTTGATATCCGCCGTCTGCACCAGTGTATTGCTCGACTGCGCAGCCTGGTCAACGCCACCTATGCTCCATATGTACATGGCTGACGTAATGCCGGTGGAAGCAGTCTGGCAAGTCAAGCTGAAACTACTTCCATCTTCCACAGTCCCCGAAGCACTGCTTGTGATGGTCGGTGTTTGGGGCACAACTGCACAAAAACACAACAA
>JBHNNM010001365.1:0-514 GCA_048563625.1 Gammaproteobacteria bacterium
TTTGAATTTCTTTAGCTGTCTCAGGAAGAAAAGTCGTTGGTGGGCTTTCTTGATGGCGGAGCTAAAATTCTCGTCCCATTTTAGGTCTGAGGAGATGGTTGTGCCAAGAAATTTGAATGATCTTACTTCTTCGACTACCTCGCCAGCGATAGTGAGTGGAACAAGAGGTGTTTTTTTCTTCCTAAAATCAAACACCATTTCTTTCGTTTTGGACACATTTAACTCCAAGTCATTCTCAGAGCACCAGCCAGCCAACCTCTCAACTTCACCCCGGTAGGCCGACTCATCAGAGTTGTGGATCAGACCCTCCAGTGTAGTGTCATCTGAAAACTTAATCATGACTACAGAGGGCTCTGATGACACGCTGTCATTTGTGAACAGCGAGAACAGCAAAGGTGAAAGCACACACCCCTGAGGGGCACCGACGTTGAGGGTGATCTCCTTGGAGGTCTGCTTGCCGATTCTCACTGACTGTGGCCTGTCCTGGAGGAAGTCCAGAATCCACACGCACAGA
>JBHNNM010001366.1:0-513 GCA_048563625.1 Gammaproteobacteria bacterium
TAATTATTGCTTCAAAAAAAGATGAAGTACTGTGGTGGTTTTTCTTTTTTCGCAGCATACTGTGGTAGTTTTGAGATAGCTGCACATTGCACAAGTCTTAATGACCTGATATGGATGAAGCGGAACATTTTTGTTTGTTTTGAAAGTGACTTTTTTGTGTGTGTGTTTATACTAGTCATTCTACTTTTGTTCTGCAGGAAAACAAACTGCTTTAATTTTATTATATGGGAGATGACTTTTTGGTGGAGTTGTAGGTATGAGTTAATTCCACCCCCAGAAAAGCCACATGAAACCTATGACCATACCAAAACAAATGCTGGTTAGCAAGAGTTACAGCTTTAGTGACTCAAGCACACTGAAAAGGCCTCCCTGTTGTAACTTTAGGACCACAACCCATATTTGCATACCTGCAGACCAATGTACCCATGGACTGATGTGTCCACAGATTGATGTGTGTTGGTGTGGGTGTGCTCGTACACACATGCACCTGTCATTCCATCAATCAAATGCACT
>JBHNNM010001367.1:0-513 GCA_048563625.1 Gammaproteobacteria bacterium
CCTAACCTAACCCTAGGGTTAACCCTAACCTACTCCCAACCCTAATCAAACAGCCCAGCCCTAACCCTAGGGTTAGCCCTAACCCTAATCTAACCCTAACCCTCGGGTTAACCCTAACCCTTCAGCCCTAACCCTAGGGTTAACCCTAACCTAACCCTAGGGTTAACCCTAACCTACTCCCAACCCTAATCAAACAGCCCAGCCCTAACCCTAGGGTTAGCCCTAACCCTAATCTAACCCTAACCCTCGGGTTAACCCTAACCCTTCAGCCCTAACCCTAGGGTTAACCCTAACCTAACCCTAGGGTTAACCCTAACCTACTCCCAACCCTAATCAAACAGCCCAGCCCTAACCCTAGGGTTAGCCCTAACCCTAATCTAACCCTAACCCTCGGGTTAACCCTAACCCTTCAGCCCTAACCCTAGGGTTAACCCTAACCTAACCCTAGGGTTAACCCTAACCTACTCCCAACCCTAATCAAACAGCCCAGCCCTAACCCTAGGGTTAGCCCTA
>JBHNNM010001368.1:0-512 GCA_048563625.1 Gammaproteobacteria bacterium
GTCATCCGTCTCAGGGTCATCCGTCTCGGCGACATCCGTCTCAGGGTCATCCGTCTCGGCGACATCCGTCTCAGGGCCATCCGTCTCGGGGTCATCCGTCTCAGGGTCATCCGTCTCGGCGCCATCCGTCTAGGGGACGTCCGTCTTCGAGACTGCGAAGGCCAAAACGGATGGCACAGGCGGATATCCCCAAGATGGAAAGGCATTAAGACGGAGGGACCACCCGTCTTAGCTTTCCATCTCAAAGACATCCGCCTGCGCCTTCCGCCTGTGCCAGCCGTCTCGGGGACATCCCTCTCGGTCTTCCGTCTCGGGGACAGCCTGCAATTCAGCACAAGCAAATACACTTGATGATCACCCACCGGGCAGCACTAACAAATGACTAAGCACTCGTTATTTCCGAAGCAAGCAAACGACAAAACCATTAGAACTCATTATCACTTCAGAAAGAGACTGGATGCAATTATATAATCAAACATACATCCCACGAGAAGACATGCTCTGTCTGCCAT
>JBHNNM010001369.1:0-512 GCA_048563625.1 Gammaproteobacteria bacterium
ATCCTGAACGGGATAAGTCTACTGGACTTTATCTGTTTGGTGTAGAACCTAATTATGGAATTTCATCCTGATGGGTAAATCATTGAAACGAAATGATAAAATCCTTAAAGACATACCTATGTATAGGTAATAATTTAGACGTTTTAGGCTGAAAACTGTAAATAATAGTAAAAAGAACCGATTATACCTTGAATATTTTATATCTTTAGGTAAATTAAACTATATAATAAATAGAATATTTTGCACATTTTTACCTACGACTTAAAGTTAAAAGCCTTAAAATAAAAGGTAACCTTAAGGTAAAAGGTAAGAAAAAAGTATAAATACTGAACATAAAAAACACCGGCAGCACACTTACTCTGAAACCTGAAGGATCCCCACAAATTTAAACTATTGTGCAGAGGCACATCACGTCCTGGTTCAATTGTGTAAATACTTTTTTCAAATCCTTCATGTAAATTTTATACCGTTTATCATTTATAACTTGCTTTGCAATATAGATGAATGACAAG
>JBHNNM010001370.1:0-511 GCA_048563625.1 Gammaproteobacteria bacterium
CCAGGCCAGAACCAGTAATGAATTGAGAAAAAGAGGCATTTTTGTATCCGGAAGTGGTGTACGCTCTATCTGGCTGCGCAATAACCTGGAGAACTTTAAAAAGCGTCTTAAGGCTCTGGAAGATAAGGTAGCCCAGGAAGGCATTATACTCAGTGATGAGCAAGTGGCTGCCCTGGAGAAGAAAAAGCAGGATGATGAAGCCTGTGGTGAAATTGAAACAGCTCACCCTGGTTATCTGGGGTCTCAGGATACCTTTTATGTCGGTACATTAAAAGGCGTGGGTCGTATCTATCAGCAAACATTTGTGGATACCTATAGTAAAGTCGCTTTTGCCAGGCTTTACACCACAAAAACGCCTATTACAGCAGCCGATATGCTCAATGATAAAGTCCTGCCATTCTTTGCAGAGCAGGATATCCCTTTATTAAGGATTTTAACTGACCGGGGAACAGAATACTGTGGCCGTGTGGAGCATCATGATTATCAGCTTTATCTGGCCATCAATGATATT
>JBHNNM010001371.1:0-510 GCA_048563625.1 Gammaproteobacteria bacterium
TCACTTATAAAACACATTCAAAGGATGTTAAAATTAGCCAATCAAATCTTCAAGGTTTTATTTTACCATAACTAATTGTATTTTATGGTAATAAATATTACCGGCCAAGCACTAATTATCTTAGCCATGAGATGATTGAGCTGCTGTTTAAATCGGCACCTCTGCATGATATCGGCAAAGTGGGCGTGCCGGATAAAATCCTGCTTAAACCGGGCAAGCTGGATCCCGATGAGTGGGAGATCATGAAAAAACATGCCCAGTTCGGCTGTGATGCCATTATCCGGGCCGAAAATGAACTGGGTTCCACATCTTTTTTGCGGGTAGCCAGAGAAATCACCCTCACTCATCATAAAAAATGGGACGGCTCCGGCTATCCATAGGCCTTAAAGGCAATAAAATTCCCGTCTCAGGCCGCCTGATGGCCATAGCTGATGTTTATGATGCTCTGATTAGCAAGCGGGTTTATAAGGAAGTCTTCAGCCATGAGGTTGTCGTCAACCTGATCCTGAA
>JBHNNM010001372.1:0-510 GCA_048563625.1 Gammaproteobacteria bacterium
CGGTATCGGCTTCCTGGCGCGGCAAGGCCGGTGAAAAATTCATGAAGGGTGAGCCTAATCCCAACCAGTGGGAGATGTATGAGAAAAACAATTGTGTTTACCATTATCATCTTCCCAAGTCGTACCAGTATATGCGTAACTTTAACAAGGGCTATCTGCAATGCTCCAGAAAGCATCGTCTGACCCGCTTTGCCGAACCGATCACCATTGTACTGGTCAAGTCCAACCGGACACTTTTTTTAGAGAATTTTCATAGTTAATTGGTGACTGATCACCATTTGCTGAATGTAGTCTTTCCAGGTTGTCATATCTCATGTAAGCTGCAACATCTTTCTTCATATGCTCACGAGTTGGCTGAGCAATTTTGAATATCCAGTCATGCTTAAGACTACTTAGATTCAACTCATAAGTGCAACTTAACCAGGTTGTATTTATGATATTTACTGAATATCGCCGGTTCATGTAATACCTGTGGTGAACCGAGCGTAGCGAAGGTCGCCACAGGTATTA
>JBHNNM010001373.1:0-510 GCA_048563625.1 Gammaproteobacteria bacterium
TTTCGGCGATGAGGTTAAAAACATATTTTACATATTTACATTATTTACAAGTCTGCTCGCTTTACGAACAGGTTAAAAATTTATATATTTACAGTTTGATCGGTTAAAACATTGTCTGAAATAGAAACATGCAAACTGCAGACCTGGAGCCTGCAGTCCTGTCATACATTCATGGATACATAATTCATTGAAAAGGTTAAGTCATTGTTAAGTTAGTGTTAAAAGCCCCAACTCCGAGCCGGTAACGGTCGGGAGTGGGGTGGGGATGGGGTGGGGGGGAGGGGTTTGTTGACGGGCGATCCGAGCGCCCCCTTCACGTCCGGGAAAGGCCCGTACGGTTGGGGGGGCGTGGTTCAGCGCCGACATACTTGGGTAGAGACAGGTTAAAGACATAGTATGATTGTGCATTGTGTAGGTGGGGGCTCCCTCCCTCCCCGGGAGTCAACCCGGGTATTTGAGGGAGCCAGGGACGTCCTAGGGCGTCCCGCACATTCACAGGTAGGCTGCCAT
>JBHNNM010001374.1:0-509 GCA_048563625.1 Gammaproteobacteria bacterium
CCAAAACGACTCTTTACTGGTGGTAGTCATTATTGGAATCCATTGTTAACCATAAACGAAAACAATTAACTGATGTGCTTGAAAAAACGTATTTTTTCCTGAAAGAAAATGCTGGCAGAGCACATCCTAAACGGGATAAGTCTACTGGACTTTATCAGTTTGGTGTAGAACCTAATTATGGAATTTCATCCTGATGGGTAAATCATTGAAACGAAATGATAAAATCCTTAAAGACATACCTATGATAGTCCATTAATATAAATCTTCGCTTGGTGATCATACGTGGTTTTTTTAGGTAAATACCTATTCCTTTCTTTATTTAATGTGCCTTTTATCACAATATAATAATATTATACTAATAAAATATACGAAAATTGACATAAGTCATTTTCCTGTAATTAGAATATCTCTAAAATTAATCGTATTTTTTATAACAGTATTATTATGTTTAATTATTTAAGGACGCGGTCTATGAAACTATCCAAAACATTACTTTCCCTGGTTATTTC
>JBHNNM010001375.1:0-508 GCA_048563625.1 Gammaproteobacteria bacterium
CATTGTAAATTAACTATTCTCTTCACAGTATTCAAGTTAGCCCCCCCCCCCCCCCCCCACCTTACATGCTCACAGAGGACAGCTGTAGTAACAAAGTACAGCATGCACATACTCCCCCTCCTGCCCCCTCACCCTCAAGAAGGTATATGAAGTAAGCAAAATAAAATGAACATCAGCAGAACCTGTAACACTGAGCTACAACGAGCACAACAGACCGCACAGAAGATGTATCCTTGGTGCATGTTACCTATGGTTATGGGCGATTTCCCTCTTTTGTACTAATGTTGCTTGCTAGGGTTTGACTTTGATCGTGGAGCCCTGTCAAATCACTTTGTTTGTAGGTTCTGCATAAGCGCTCTTGGCCTTGTTCTCTTTAAAACTAAACCTAACAAAAAGTACACATTATTTTATGCATATTGCAATACTTGGAAGTCAAACAGATTCTTCTTTTAACCATAGCCTGCTTATGCCATAAAGGAATACATATGCCAAGTTTGTGTGCTTTTTA
>JBHNNM010001376.1:0-508 GCA_048563625.1 Gammaproteobacteria bacterium
GCAGAGAATCCACATCTCATCAGTCAAAGAGCTTGGGGGGTCTGGACTTAATTGTTAATTACCTTGATAAAATCAGGTCATTCTGATTTGTTTTTGTTAGACTGATCTAAGCAAACAGAATGTTTTCTATGCTAAAAATTGGGGGTAATGTTATTTTGTTGTAATACTGATGTAATACAGAAATTTGTTTCATTTAATTTTTATGACTTGTTATTAAATGCAAACTGAGAAAAAATCTTCTCACTGTGTTTTTGCATGCACTTGTATGGCTGATTATAGTATATTGCATGAAAGGGTGTGTTACTTGTTATATAAAAAAAATGTTGAGTTATGGGTTTATGTTGCCCATCAGATATTACAACAATCAACATGTCATAATCATGTGTTAAATTATATGAGTGTACAAAATTTGGCACAAACATAGTAGGGGAGATGTGCACTAATAGTGTGACTTGATTTTGTGCATACTTGTGCAAAACTGAAGACACAATGAACTATGCATGTTGTA
>JBHNNM010001377.1:0-508 GCA_048563625.1 Gammaproteobacteria bacterium
TTTCCTGTGTGGGCTTAACGCGTAAAAATTAATCATTGGTCATTTTTGCATGTGACTGCCCATGTGGCAAGGTAATCAGAATCGCGGTCACAGACAATCCTCTCTCTACGGAATGCACAAAGTGTGTCATACCTTACATTTTGTTTAATGTCCTCAGGTGCTAAAAAGCATATTAGGGACAATACAGTTTGTCAGTGTACAGTTGCACAGATATACCGGGTGACCCCCGAGTGTTCAGCTAGGGAAAGCTGCGACAACATTGGCCTTTTTCTCTCTCCCCACGGCTCGTGCATTTGCCTGACAGGCGGTACATCAGAGACTGCTGTCCTTATTGGAATCCACTTGTTACCTTGATGACAAGAGGTTTTGCAGGGGTGAGGGCCTGCCGCTTTGATAACTGACCCCTATCCACCTAATCCCGTTTTGCGTAGCCTTTAATCTAGCCGCCAGGGCTTTCTCCCGTCTCTTCTCTTGCGAAGCGGTGGCGCTTTGCTGAACTTGAATGCTC
>JBHNNM010001378.1:0-508 GCA_048563625.1 Gammaproteobacteria bacterium
GAATATAGCCAAATATGCTTAGTCGGTGCCATAATTTCTTCCTTGTCCTAATTTCCGCTTCCCAGGTCCATTCACCTTCATTTTTTTCCAAATCCTCTCCATACTTTTCAATTGCGTTAGTCTTGGCTGAAGCGAATTCCCGCGTTAGTCTGCGAAATAAAATATGTCACACTGCTCATAGTCAACTGATTTAAGCAGGTTCTCATGTTGAGTGCCTGCAGAATATAAATAGGCACCAAAACGTGTGTTACTGTGCCTCAAAAAGGTGATTTAGACATATCTGTGATCTGATCAATTGTTCTTTAATTTTGTACTGAATGCGTTACAGGGAATCTGTCTGGAAGTATCTTTCGCAGTTGTAGATAGTGATATGTGCTAATTATTGACTGTTTTGGCTGGGATGTTTGCTATTGATTGTGTTCTGTGTATAACAGTGAGCCAGCTTTTTGCTCGTAAGACACTGTGACTGTGATTTGTCCTGAAGTGACCTTGTGCGGTTGATGAGCTG
>JBHNNM010001379.1:0-507 GCA_048563625.1 Gammaproteobacteria bacterium
TGTTGATTGGTCTCCAATACAGGGAGAAAGTCTCTTTCAACTATTACGGGTGTCTATTCCGATGGGTGGTAGAGCTTTAACCATTTATGAAAAATGCTATCAGGAATCAGAGCTTAATAGCAATGCGGCCCATAATGCTCTGCTTGATGAACTCGAAAGACTGCTGCCCGATGGAAGCAAGCCTGTCTTAATCAGTGATGCGATTTATCGCATTCCCTGGTTTAAATCCGTTGAATCCAGAGGTTGGTATTGGCTTGGAAGAGTCAGGGGGAATGTTCATTTGTCACTGGATGGCGAACATTGGAATAGTTGCCGTCATTATATGCAAGATGGCTCAGAAAAAGCAAAACGGCTGGGTAATATTTATTACAGTAAAGTCTCCCGTTTTTGCTGTAATGGGTATTTGTATAAAAAGAAAAGCAAGAAACGACAGAAACAGAAAAAACGAGGTGGCAAGTCTCATTGCACAACTTCCTTATATCAAGAAAAGAAGGCTAATGAAGCCTG
>JBHNNM010001380.1:0-507 GCA_048563625.1 Gammaproteobacteria bacterium
ACACACACACACACACACACACACACACACACACACACACACACACACACACACACACAATCACACACACAATCACTCACAAATCAACCACGAATTAAGCGTAAGAAAAAATGTTTTTAAGCTAGTTTAGTTTAGAAAAGATAGAAAAAAACTTGCCGACAGATGGTACATTACCGCCGTGGAGTGGCGGTGAGCCCAGACAGAGGCTGGCCCAAGCGACTAGTGAATGAACGGACCACACCGCCCGTGCACATACAGGATGGGAGTGGTTGGGGACAGGTGCCGCCACTGGGGTGAAGAGAGCGGGAAGAAGAGTACAGTTGTAGGAGACCAGAGAGACAAACAGGAGTGGAAGAGGTGAACAGCATTGAGAAGGAGACATGCAAGTCCAGGAACTTCGAGCGTCAGCTGCGATTTTGGACTGTCAGCGTCATGTAAAACAAAATCTGTAAAACTATGTTAAATATACTCACAAATGGCATCAGTTAAAGAACATGGAGGCAGGGG
>JBHNNM010001381.1:0-507 GCA_048563625.1 Gammaproteobacteria bacterium
TGGCAAACAACATAGGGATGCTGGCAAAGGCAGCCGTAGGAGAGACCGAAGATTCCATGATCTGGAGCCAGCAGCCAGTTACACTTCAGAGGAAGACTCCACTGAACCCTATGACTGCATACGCATATCCAGTGTACGCAACGAGGTTTTCACAACACTGGATGTTATCTGTCCTAGGAAAAAGGGCATACGCAAGATCAAACTCAAGGTCGATACTGGAGCTGCGGGGAACACACTCCCCCTTAGGACATACAAGCAGATGTACAAGACACTCCCCCCAAAAGACATCCTTGAGCCCACAAGGAACGTCAAGCTGGTTGCCTACAATGGTCAGGAGATCCCCTGTCTAGGATCCATCAACCTCCAGCTTCGATTTGGAGAAAAAACCTTCACAAAGGCCAAGTTCTATGTCGTTGATGTTCCATCAGCACCTATTGTTGGTCTGCCAACATGTGAGAAAATTGGACTAGTCACTATTCACTGTGATGACCTCAGACCCACACCAGA
>JBHNNM010001382.1:0-506 GCA_048563625.1 Gammaproteobacteria bacterium
TTAATGCGGCAGAACTGCGTTTGCGAATTGTGGATATGCAGCGTTTAAACCCATTTACTATTATGCCCAGCTATTACCTCAGTACCCGGCATATCAACCGTATTGCACCTCAATATGATGGTACAACTATTCTCAGTGCCCAGGAAGTAGAGGATTTAATTGCCTATCTTAAAACTTTAAAAGCACCGGATAAGGCCATAGAAGCCAATACCCTGCCTACACCTGACGGACTTAAATCCGCTTATGAATTTATTTCCCAGGAAGCCCGGGAAATGCAGGATGATGATTTTCAGAATCCGGGTTATGAATTAATTGAACTGGGGAAGGAATTATTTGCCGAGCCCTGTGATGATGATAAAAGCTGTGCCAGCTGTCACGGTGCCGATGGTGAACAGCTCTCCCCTGCCAGTATCGCACAATACCCGAAGTTTATTGCCGAACTGGGTAAGCCATTAACCCTGCGGGATCAGATTCAGCGCTGCTGGGAAAACCAGCTGGATAATCTG
>JBHNNM010001383.1:0-506 GCA_048563625.1 Gammaproteobacteria bacterium
TTTATGATTTTTGCTGTTCCTGTATGTTTATTACTATTAATAGTGGTAGTATTTTATTTTATTTGTTTATATATTGTTTATCCTGTTTAAATATTAATTGAGTTTGCAAAACATTTTTATTTTTATATAATTGTTTCACCAGTTTTCACTTATTCGACAGTTTAGCAAGGACTAGTTGTTAGATAGGTGAACCTAAACTACAATCCTTGGAAAATAAAGTTTTCGAGTTCGAGTTCGAGTCCTCTCGCTCTCTCAAAGTATTTTCACTGATTTTGCTGTTCCTGTATATTTATTATAATTAATAGGGGTAGTGATATATTTTATTTGTTTGTATATTGTTTATCATGTTTAAATATTAATCGATTTTTTTATTATTATTTTTTTAATAATTGTTTCTCCATGTTTCACTTATTCAGTAGTTTAGCAAGGACTAGTTGTTAGACAGGTCTAAATGAACCTAAACTACAATCCTTGGAAAATAAAGTTTTCGAGTTCGAGTTCGAGTT
>JBHNNM010001384.1:0-505 GCA_048563625.1 Gammaproteobacteria bacterium
ATCATTCACTATAATATGACAGTTTTGATGATTGTTTTTATTCATTAACAGCATAAAATCCATTGCATAACTATAATTACTATCATAGTTAAAACCTGACTCAATAAGTGCTATAACCTGAGGTAATAACTCAGGTCTCTGTTTTAAAGTGGTAATAATATAATTGCTGTTCATCGGGTTTTATAAGTGTTCTACAGTATTTATGGTTGCTGATTGTTGAAGTTGATATTCTGGAGACGAACAGGTTAGATAAAGCAGCAAAACTGAGGATTGGGACAGGGGTACGTTAGATAGAATGTAAACGGATGTTCCTGGGAGTGCGGGCATTCTGCCCGCATTAAAAATCATTGTTTAAACAGGACAAGCAATCTGTCTAGTCGATTGAAAAGAGGGTGTAAAAATAACTGTGTAAACGCTCATTGCGGTGGTTTAAGTCAGCAGTGGTTAAATGAACAAACCTGAAATACCACCTTCATAGTGAACAGCCTACCTTCCAAAGTCAGGC
>JBHNNM010001385.1:0-504 GCA_048563625.1 Gammaproteobacteria bacterium
AGGGATGAGTCAGCCTGCTAAATATCCTGAGCATCCTGATCTGGCTCCGCGTATGGACGGTATTGAGCCGTTTCATGTTATGGCTTTGCTGGGTGAAGCCCGTGAGCTGGAGCAGCAGGGGAGGGATATTATTCACCTGGAAGTCGGGGAGCCGGATTTTAATACACCGCAGCCAATTATTGAGGCCGGTATAGCCGCTTTGCAGCAGGGGGATATTCATTATACCTCCAGTCTGGGGCTGGCATGGCATCCCTGAGAGAGGCTATTGCCGGTTATTATCAACAGCGTTTTAATGTAGATATACCGGCATCCAGAGTGGTGGTGACAACCGGGGGCTTCCGGTGCACTGCTGCTTATTATCGGTATTCTGATTGGCCGTAATGATGCGGTTATGCTGGCCGATCCCGGTTATCCCTGTAACCAGAATTTTGTACCTTTTGTGGATGGGCAGATTCAGTCGGTGGCCGTAGATGAGCGTACCGGCTACCAGTTAACGGCTGAACT
>JBHNNM010001386.1:0-504 GCA_048563625.1 Gammaproteobacteria bacterium
ATAGTTTGTTGTAATAGATAACGTTCAACATACAGCCAATCTTGAACATTTTTAAATGAATAAAAAGCAACACATTTTGAAACATAAACAGTTATTCTTTAATAGAACAATATGTGACAAGGAAGATTTGATGATTTTTTCCCTCCAATATAGCTTTCTTGACATAAACAGCAAATGATGTAAGAAATATGTCGAACATTACTATTTCAACAAGATGTACAATGTTGTTTGTTTCTTGATGAAAATGATAAATCAGTAACTTTTTATTACTGTAAAGTATAAAGACACATAACTATTTCCATGTGAACAGTTTTTGCTGCATTAATTTTGTTGTAGTGGATAACATAACGTTAATGAGACAACATGGTACTTTGTTTTTCATAACAAAATAAGTAATACTTATTATTTAACAAACAAGTAAGTGTTTTGTAAGAGAAAATGGAGCAAGTAAGAGTGAGTGCAACTTTTACTGCTTTTGGGTGTCACAGGCAAACACACATGCAA
>JBHNNM010001387.1:0-503 GCA_048563625.1 Gammaproteobacteria bacterium
CAATGAAAAGTCTGATGGAAGATGTTAGAAAATTTATGAATAATGTGTCCCCGTTTCCTGGTTCTGAAATTCAACAGAAAAGGTTATAGGGGTGGACACCTTTTAGGATCAGCTATTTAGAATATTCCAGCCGGACGAGTCGATATGATTGCCGGCATTGGCATCCAGAAAGAAGGGAGCATAAATGATACTGGCGGGATCAGAAGGATCTTTCCAGAGATTAACCGTCTGATTTTCATTAGAATTATAAGCATCGCCCTGCAGTGTCCAGGTGTCTCTTTCGTTAGCTCGGGCATCAATTCTAAAACCACCCTGAATACGATCCCAGTCATCCCCCCCATTGTTCAGATCGGAGCTATACGAACTGTCACGGTCATTATATTTAATCCTGATGTATCCCCACGAATTTATTAGAAAATTCGAGGTTTAAATAAGATCGACTTTCATGGTGAAATATGATCAAATTTGTTTCGACCAAAAAACAAATCAAAAGAACACCATGA
>JBHNNM010001388.1:0-503 GCA_048563625.1 Gammaproteobacteria bacterium
AGTTAAATTAACCTTGTCGGTGGTTGCTGCATTCCGGGCGTGGACTGGGGTGGCCAGGCAGGGCCGTTCAAGCGAGTGAATGTTCGGTCACACCCTTCTGCACCTGCAAGGTGGGAATGGGGGGACCGGTGTCGTCACTCGGTGAAGAGGTCGGGAAGGACAGTACAGCTGACGGCGGTCAGAGAGACGAGCAGGAACGATGGGAGGTGAAGGCGTTGAGACAGCGGCCTGCAAACTGCAGAAAATTCGAGCTTTGCCTATTTTACACATTTTATTTGACAGATTTTATTTCACAGATTTCATGTTTTATTTCACAGATTATAACCGGCATTGAGCCTTTATAACTGAGCCTCATTCATGAAGCTTTTAACGTTTTAGACAGAATCAGGGAGGTCTTTTAAATTTTATTTTATAGCTTTTGTTTTATAGATTATAACCGGCATTGAGCCTTCATAACTGAATCTCATTCATGAAGCTTTTAACTTTTTAGAGAGATTCAGCGG
>JBHNNM010001389.1:0-503 GCA_048563625.1 Gammaproteobacteria bacterium
GTGTATGCGTGTTTAGCTGTAACCTGCCACCTGCACTTTTGGCAGAATAACCGGGATCTTTTACGTGCTACTGTGGTAACACGGGGGTGGAACGGATACCGAAATAAGAGTCAGCACAGAAAGTCGACCCTGGAGAAGAAAATTCTCCCGCCGTTCCAGCAGGGATTCGAACCCGCGACCTTTCAATCACGAGTCCGGTGCTCTAACCACTGAGCTATCCCCGCCCCCTAAAGCATTGCAGCTTGGTTGTTGATGAGGATGTAGAGCTTCAATGTCCTCGGATGTCGGTGGACCTATTAGGGACAAACTGTGACCAATGCCGAAGCATGGTTCAGTGCAGAGTCCAAGCACTGGTTTACGACATCCTTTCTTCAACCACTGCCGTATTTAGTTACGCCACAGGGTCCAGAAAACTGTCAGCTAACGAGCAGTTTGTGGTTGGTGCTAAAACAGTAGTAAGTTTGTTACAAAAAATTCAAATAAAACAAGGCGTGTCTTTTAGA
>JBHNNM010001390.1:0-502 GCA_048563625.1 Gammaproteobacteria bacterium
GCCATAATCGTTTATAGGTATCACTGGGCAACAAGTCCTCTCTTAACCGGGAAAACCGAAAAGCCTGGGGTTTGGCGGCCAGGGAATGAATGATGTGTTTATAATCAATACGCCGTGCACGACCGCTTTTAGTGTATGGATAGACTCTGGGCAGTCTGACCACACGGGTTTGACCCACAAAACATTCCAGATGGTCATGGTACAGGTGTACCTTCAGTCTTTCTCCAATTAAACGGGAGGGCACGCTATAGAGACTGCGCTTGATTTCAATGGTACTGCTGGTGGTGACTTTAACGCTGAGCTCAGTATAATCAGTAAAACGGTATTTGGGTAAGGGCTTTAATTGTGCCTGCTCCTGTGCAAAACGGCTCTGACAGCGTCTGTTCAGTTTATCAACAATGCGCTCTATAAATTGCTGATAGTCTCTTAAACTGCAAAAGTCACTGCTGCCACGCAGTTTCAAAGCCTGAGCCAGCCGGTGTTTAAAGGTACTATGGGCTCG
>JBHNNM010001391.1:0-502 GCA_048563625.1 Gammaproteobacteria bacterium
CGTTATAATATTATTCATACTTAAGCTTTGTTTGATCAGGTTTTTTTGGTTAATTTCTTTGATCGATAAACAAAGCTTAAGTTCCATTTATATGGACACCATTTTGGAACAGTTATTTAGACTTCTTCATTGTAGGTTCTCCTCATTAATAATTTAATGGGAAATTCTACTTAGTGATTGGCCGAAAAAGCAGAAAATTAAAACGGAGGGCATCATTAGCAACTGAAATTAGCCTCCAGGCTATGTACTCGTTGACGGCTATTGGCATCTCTCAGCACCCGACAAGCCAAATTGGCTGCCAGAGCCTATTTTTAGGCAGACCTGTCCTGTCGTCAGTAGATTTCCTGACATAAGCTTCCTTGTTTAAGCGGCTTGTTTTACTGCTTCTATTCTTTCCCTTTCCCGCTCGCGTACAATACGACCGACAATTTGAATATTTCGCGACAACACCGCCAAGACCACGTAGCGTTCAAGAGCATCAAGTCCATGGTCGGGGCATTTG
>JBHNNM010001392.1:0-501 GCA_048563625.1 Gammaproteobacteria bacterium
AAGCTTCCTGAAAGTCGCCCACCAGCACACTGGACAGGAAGAGGAGCAGTAATCGAAGGCGTCATGTTTGGTGAGTTGAGTATTTTGCTGTTGTTGCGTTTTGTTTTTTTGCCTTATTTTAGGAGTGTGCATGGGTGTATGGGAATGGATGTGTGAGTGAATGTCTTTACAATGCCATTCTTGTACGCAGACTCTGGACCGTGGAGAAAGATGTCTAGGGCCTGACCTGCAATGTCCGCGATAACGACATCATCAGGCTCCACGTGTCCGAGTCACCAGGAGTCAGCCTGGGGAGCTGTTGAAGCCATCCAGAAAGGGTTATTGTGGAGGCTGTTAGAAAGGGCATTGTTGTCGGAAAATGTTGGATTATGTGTTGAACACATCTACAAATGTTTTTTGTCAGTACTGTCCTAGGCGAGAAGTCCTTCGACGTGGAACAGGCCTCAGCAGCATCTACCACGCTTCCCGGCCGTCGCCCACCGCCACATTGAAGAGGACCAG
>JBHNNM010001393.1:0-501 GCA_048563625.1 Gammaproteobacteria bacterium
AGACAGACAGACACACACACACACACACACACACACACACACACACACACACACACACACACACACACACACACACACACACACACACACACACACACACACACACACACACACACACACCTTACCTCCGTCTTTCGGTCTTGGGGACATCTGTCTGTTGCATCCGTCGTGGCCCTCCGTCTCGGTCATCCGTCTCAGGGACATCCGTCTGTGACATCCGTCTCCAAACGTAAGGCCAAGACAGATGGCACACATGGATGTCCCTGAGACGGAAAGCCAAGATAGTGGGCCCACCCATCTTGACCTTCCATCTCAGGGACATTCTCTGTGCCAGTCCGCCCTGGTCGTCCGTCTCGGAGACTTCTGTCTGGATCCTCCGTCTCGGGGTCATCCGTCTGGATCCTCCGTCTCGGGGACATCCGTCTGGAACCTCCGTCTCGGGGACATCCGTCTGGATCCTCCGTCTCGGGGACATCCGTCTGGAACCTCCGTCTCAGGGGC
>JBHNNM010001394.1:0-501 GCA_048563625.1 Gammaproteobacteria bacterium
CAGTTTGCACTGCTCGGGTCAAGAGGAAATCAGACCCACGCTAGAAAGGAAATTTGTTGATTCTACACTGGCGCTCTGGGCCTCGTTCTGTGTCCGGCTGTAAGGAGACAAAGTGTTTGTTGTTTTCCAGCCCTCCCCCAGGCCCCCACAGTGTCGTGCAGTCCCACTGGCTACGTCCCGGAAAACTCCACTCTCAGTTGCACGTGCAACACGGCTACCTTGGGACAGCCCACAGGACGTCTGCGATGGTTTTGGGGAACTGGCAACAACATCAACAACAACATCAACGACGGTAACTATGGTGACACAAGTCTACAGATGGAACCGCAGAAACTGGTGCGCGGTGACGACAACAGGAAGAAATTCCGCTGTGACGCGGAATGGGCCACGACTGTTGGTGGCCAGGTCTACACAGCCAGGGTTGGATGTGAGTCTGCTCTTCTGCTGGCGCTCCTTTCCCTTCTGGTTACTAGGACACGTCCCGCACACAGTACAACTCGT
>JBHNNM010001395.1:0-500 GCA_048563625.1 Gammaproteobacteria bacterium
AAATTAGCCAATCAAATCTTCAAGGTTTTATTTTACCATAACTAATTGTATTTTATGGTAATAAATATTACCGGCCAAGCACTAATTAACTCCGCTACCGCGAATATAGTTCTGTCATTCACCGCTGCAACCTGGTTGTCTCCTGTTACCTTAATTAGGCGTTCTCTTTCGGCTATCAACTCATCTAAAACAATCTGATGTGGGCCGTCTAACCATGGCTGAAAATGAGTACAGGTATAACAGGGAATTGGTACATTTGCTCCACAAAAGCCATAACTACCACAATTTCCAACACCTTCCCCATCAATTTTGACGCGGCTAGACAAATCACTTCCACGTTTAGCATCTTTCTCAGAATCAATGAGAACACCTGAAAAAGCCGGCTCTTCTCCGCTCTGATGAGTGAAGAAAGATGCTAATACTCACAAAACCTGTTGAAATATAAAGCTTCTGACAGTTTTATAAGCAATAGGTAATATGAGTATCAACATCTCACCCAC
>JBHNNM010001396.1:0-500 GCA_048563625.1 Gammaproteobacteria bacterium
CTATGTGGAATGGTTAAATTTTGTACACAAAAGATCAACAGCCCCTAGTATTATAGTCTACTATAATCAGTCTAAATCAATATATAATCCCTTAATAATTCATCTTATTCAGCAAACAGGTACTCATTAATAAATGTAAATTCTTTAATTTTAAATACAATCCGGATTAAACCATGGAAGAATTACTTGAAACGCTTTATTCAGGAATTATTAATGTTCGTGATTGGGACGTTTTTTGTAAGAAACTGGCTGTAACTTTAAAAGCTAATTCGGTCTTAATTCTCTCGATAAACAGTCAGATAAATAGTTCAACCTGAATAATACTGTTTTAAGCCTGACCTCAAGCCAGGTTTAACGCGGCTGATGTTCCGCTTTGATAAAACTGTAGTAGTTCCGACCTGATCTGACAGTCGGCTTGACTTAGTGAGAGTTTCCCGTTTTGATTAAAGGTGTGAATCTTTATAACAAAACAAAAGGAGACTCTCATGTTTCATACTAAC